>DASZUX010000096.1:0-3516 GCA_035547455.1 Chitinophagaceae bacterium | reverse complement strand
TATTCTTAGCCGATAAGTACAAGGCTCCTGTAGTGAAATATTCAATGCGCAATGTTCAATTATCAAGATTCAACAAAGAAACCCATTGCTGATTTGCGCTCCGGGCGGCAAGTGTGAATAAGAAATAAGAAGCTCGCCAGGTAAAATGATAAATGTAAAAAAGTATGCAGTACCATGCAACAGGATAAAAGTTAAAAGAGTGCGCCGCAGTGTAAATGGGGACGCGGAAAAGGGCGGTACTGCGAAGCGTTTTGCCCGCCCTTGAATTTCTTTGTTTCTTTATTTTTTCACGAAAAAAAAGAAGGTGATTAACCCCAAAAGAACCAAAAGAGTGAGGCTTCAAACCATTACTGACTTGTGCTCTCAGCGGCAAGTACAACTAAAACATACGAAGTACCTGTCCGACCGACCATCCGGTCTTTTTGGGCTAACTTCCCATAACTCGCCCTGCTGTTATTAATTGGCCTGTTTTAAAAAGGTTACAATTTTATCTCTTTCTTCATCCGTTAAAAGTGCACGTGACTGCATGTGCATACCGATGGTTTCCCATTGTTCATGCGAAAAAGATGATGGCGATGGCGTATTATGGCAGCGCTGGCAGTTTTCAGCCCATAATTGCGCGCCGCTTTTTGCCCGCACAAGCTGGCTGGCCTTGCAGCCGTTAAGTATTGCAATGCCGCTGATGATGCAGCCCATAATAATAGCAGCGGTTATTTTTGAAATATGTTTGATTGATTTCATGATATTTTGATTTTAGAATTCAGTAGAAAATTGCAGGAACAGCGAATTTGATTTTGCAGTGTTAAGACTGGCCGGCACTGTATTGTCTGTTTTCATATTTTCATAAGTAAATTTCAATACTGTGCGCCAGCTCAGCCAGTAGTCGAGGCCAAAATCCCATGAGTTGGTTTTTGCTGCCCATAATGAGGCACCCGGGGTAGTGAAGTTTCCATACCTGAAAGCAAACTCGAGGTTCTTTACAAAATTGCCGTTGCTGCCGGTTGGGCGCAGTGAAATTTGGGCAAAGCCTGTTTTTGTTGTGTTTTTAAATGTATATGCTGACATATCATCAGGGTTAACAAACTGTGCATCTCCCACATGTATGTAGTTATACTGGCCTTTGATGTTTACCAGGAAAGGGTTAAGTGTTTTTACAAAATTCAGGTCGGCAGCATACATATCAGTCTTTACGTTCTCCCATTCTGTACCTGCGTCACCCACTTTACCAAACATGCCTGATAAACCAATTTCAAGGCAGGAGTTCTGGAATGGCAGCCATCCAACCCTCGCGGTAATTGTTTTGTTTTTATTGTTATCAACAACGCCTATGCCCTGTAATTCCCCATCGCTCTGCATTTGCATGCCATTGGTTACAGAAACATCATAGTTCCATTTCATATTACCCATTGGCAGGCCGCCTTCAATTTCAACACCAAAATCACTGGATGGCGGCAAGTCGGCAAGTCCTACGGGGTCGCCGGCAACTTTATCAATCCAGCCGGCGGCAAGCCTTTTATTGTAAGTACCAAAAGGAAGCACAAAATAGCCGGCACGCACTATAAGGCCGGGGGCTGCAAAATATGATACATCCGCCCAGTTAACCCCGAGGCCGTAACCATCAAATGATGGTTCAAATTCAAGCAGCAGGTTTTTGCCGTGCCTCCACAAAAGCATCGGGCTAAATTCATAATGGTCTGCATCGGCCATGCTGTTTGTTTTAACCTTCTGGCCTATGCCCCCGGTTACTGTATTGGTTGAATTGGATACAAACCCCATTGTTGCAAGGCCTGCAACCATAAAATGGCTTTCTCCCGGTTTTTGGTCTGCAACCTCCTGTTCCAGTGTATTTATCCTGCTAAGTGTTGCTGAGTCAACACCACTTTGCTGGGCAGCCAGTTGGTTTCTTCCCAGGAAAAAAACCGGCAGGTATAATAAAAAGCGTAATACGCCTAATTTCTTTTTCATGTTATTTTGTTTTATTAAACATTATTGTAAAAAGTTACACACTGGTTATTTTTTGTTTTTAGCAAGTGTGCGTATATAATTAATAAGTTCCCACCGCTGCTTTTCAGTAAGCACTGCTTTATATTGTGGCATGGCATTTCTGCCCTGTGAAATCATCCAGAATAAAGCCCCGTCCGTTTGAGCCTGCACCGCGTCAGATGTATGGTCTGCCGGCTTGGGGTTTAATGCCGAAGCTGCGACCCCGTTGCCTTTACCTCCCTGCCCGTGACAGGGCGCGCACGTTGATAGGTATAGCTTTTTTGCTTCGCCCAGCACAGCCGTATTACCTGCCAGCGGGTTACTAACTGCAGCCACATCCTTTGGTGCAATCCATGGCGTTTTTTGTGCATATACATGCCCCGAAAAAAATGAACTCACTACTAAAACTGAGGATATGAAGTAAAAATGGGGTGACTTCTTTTTCATAATAAATATTTTGATTAACGATACCGCAAATCTATTAAGCATAAAAGGCGTAACGGGTGAAATATGTCAATTACAGCCATGAGAATAATCATAGCTAAAATATTGATTCACATAAGTATATGAGTAATATTAATTTTATATTTATTTTATACTGCAGGCATTTTTACAGGAAGATACCTGCCGAAATCAGCACAAAAAATTCGTTATAAAGCATTAATTAACTTGAGTATAAAGCACACCCTTTGGAAGAAGGCATTGATGTAAAAATTTTTATAAATAAATGTGTCCAAATCTGCTGTGAGCAGTATAAATAAAAGTTACATGATAAAAATCATGTTTTGCCTTGAGTAGCATCACTCACCACCCACCACTCTAAAAATACTTTTGTCACCAAAATGTAATAATGAGCGTCATAATCATACTGCTGATAGCGAGCATAAGTGTAGCAGCTATATTCCTCGGTGCCTTTATATGGAGCGTTAAGCACAAGCAGTTTGATGATGATTATTCGCCTGCAAGGCGCATATTATTTGACGATAAACCCTCTTCAGACAATTCAGCTACTTCTCATTTATCATAATTATCCAAAACAACCATCAGTATGCAAGTGGACAAATTTTATTACGACAACAAGACGGTGAAAATGTTTGCCTATGCTGTGTTAGTATGGGGCGTTGTGGGCATGCTTGCCGGGTTATGGGCAGCCATAGCGCTGTATTTCCCCAGCATTAACCTTGGGTTTCCGCCTACAACATTTGGCCGTATGCGGCCCGTGCACACCAACGCGGTAATTTTTGCGTTTGTTGGCAATGGCATTTTTATGGGTGTTTATTACTCCCTTCAGCGCCTGTGCAAAACAAGAATGTTCAGCGATAGGCTGAGTAAAATACATTTTTGGGGATGGCAGGCTATTATTCTTTTTGGAGCGCTGAGCCTTTGGTCAGGTGCTACCTCGGGCAAAGAATATGCAGAGCTTGAATGGCCCTTTGATATTGCAATAGCTGTTGTGTGGATTGTGTTTGGCATAAACATGTTTTGCACCATTATTAAAAGAAGGGAAAGCCATATATACGTAGCCATCTGGTT
>DASZUX010000095.1:0-6793 GCA_035547455.1 Chitinophagaceae bacterium | reverse complement strand
ACAACCCCGAAGCGCTCGATCAGAAATCCATTTTGCACATTTTCACTTGATTCTTTCCAAAAAATATCCCTCTGTGATATCAAAAAATGGAAATATAGACTTAAAGCATAGCCTTCAGCCATTTTAATGCGTCACCCCTGGGTATGACGGTGTTGAAATATATAGTGATTGCTTTTGTGCTATATTCTAACCTTTCTGGCGCCATAAGTGGTATGAAGTTATATGGCGAGGCGGCGCCTAAACCCCCTTTATATGGTATATACAACGTTAAAACTTTTGTGCGCAATAACGATACTATTGCCCCGCTGCTTACAGACAGTACCCGCTGGCGCAACCTAATTGTAAACTGGCCCAACTACAGCACGGTTAAAATGACTAATGACAAGATGGCATATTATGCTTTTAAGCCAGATACAACCACTAAACAAATTATAATGTTCAGCTACGCCGACACCACAAAAAAATCACATTTCGACTATACATTTATCAGCAACGACAGCCTGGTGTTAAAGGGAAAGTGGTTTGACGACAGTGTGCTTATTACCATGAAAAAATATGACATTAATAAATTTTTGCTGGTGAACAGGGGTTTTCATTTTATAAACGAATACCCCCTTAACCGGTAGCGGTACAGTAGTAAAAGCAATTCAGTTATTATTTGCTTACTTCCACAATACTGCTGCCTGCAACCTTGGTTAGGTTTAGCGTATGCAGTAAAAAATGCTCTATGGCGGTTTGCACGCTCAGCAGGTCATGACTTTTAATGTAGCTGCCCAACACATGGTCGCCCGCGTTAGGTATTGCTTCTTTTATTTTTTCCTGCCGCGGGGTACCAAGCTCATCAAACATTTTTAGCAGGGCTGGCACGCTTACCACGCTGTCCTGGTGGTCTTCGTCCTTGTAATAGTATAACATCAGCACCGGTTGTTTAACCTTTTCAAATGTCTCCTTAGTCATGGTGGTTTCAAGCAGTTCTTCCAATGCAACAGCCGCTTCAAGGGGGTACCTGTTGTACCAGTATTGTTTATACACAGGACGGTCATCCGTGGCGGTAACGTAATGACTGCCTTTTACCAGCCTTGCAATTTGCAACCCCCAGGGGTTGTTTAAAATCCAGGCATTGGGATCGTGGATAGCAATGTTTGGCGACATTAATACCAGGGCAGCTACATCGCGGGGGTAAGCGGCTGCCAGTTGCAGTGCGTTGGTGCCCCCTGTAGAAGTACCCATTAAAATAACTTTTTTACCTATTTGTTTGCCAATTGCCAATGCCTGTTTTGCACTTTCCCAGTATTTTTCGGGGGTAATGTTAATCATTGGGTCCGCGGTATCAATGCCATGCTCTGCCAGCCGGGATAAATAAAGATTACAGCCAAACTCCTTTGCAATATTGGTATGTATTGGCGCTCCCTCCGCCTGGCTGGCTGAAAAACCATGCAGGTAAACAATAGAATACTCCGTTTTTGCCCTGGTCGTATCGTTGTACCATATAATACGGGCCTCATTACCCGGCTTTATGCGGTGCTGTGCTTCCTGCTGCTGTATGTATTGCTGTAGTGTGCCGGCATCTGCCGGCACCGGCGGCATTGTTGCGGAATATACAGGCGTTTTGGGGTGAGGGCCCAGCAGGTACACAACAGTTAAAACAGCCAGTATAAACAATGTATAACGCTGCCACTTTTTTTTAAACATAAACGGCGGTTTGTTTGGCTAAGCTAAAGCAAATTTGCAAACACTTAAAGCTGCAGGTAAACTGTTTAAGGTAATGTAACTTTATACCTGTTTAGTAATGAATTTATGCAGGCAGGCAGGTACATTATAATACTGGGGTTAATAATTGTAATTTTAGGAGTAATTGTGTATTTTTTTCACGATAAGCTGCAATGGTTTGGCCGGTTGCCGGGCGATATAAGAATTGAGCGGGGAAATTTTAGATTTCATTTTCCCGTTACCACGATGATAATAGTAAGTGTGGTGCTAAGCATAGTAATCCAACTTATCAAAAAAATTTTATAACCATTCTTTCTTCCCGATAATCCTATAACTTAGAAGCCTTATACTACGCATAACCAACTGCTTATGGCTACAAACGATCAAAACTTTCTTACTACGGAAGTACAACGCTTTACTGCTTTAGATGTTTTCAGGGGCATGACTATATGTTTTATGATTATAGTGAATACCCCCGGCAATGAGGAAACAACATTTGCCCCGCTGCACCATGCACGCTGGAACGGGTTTACACCTACCGACCTTGTTTTTCCTTCCTTCATGTTCGCGGTTGGCAATGCCATGAGTTTTGTTATGCGCAGGTGGAGCACTTATTCAACAGGTAAGGTATTGGGTAAAATATTCAAACGAACATTTATAATATTTCTTTTGGGATTCTTAATGTACTGGCTGCAGTCGTTACACTATAATGAGCAAGGTAAACTTGCGTTTAACAGCCTTGATGAAACCCGCATTTTTGGAGTGCTGCAGCGTATTGCCCTGGGGTATATGTTTGCGTCTCTTATGCTGTATTTCTTTAAAACAAAGGCTACTGTTATAATAACCATACTTATATTGGTAGCTTACTGGCCGGTGCTGATGTTTTTTGGCGATGGGCCAAACCCACTGGATATTCATACCAATGCAGTACTTAAATTAGACACCTGGCTAATTGGCACCAAACACCTTTATATGGGAGAAGGCTTTCCTTTTGACCCTGAAGGATTTTTAAGCACACTGCCTGCCATCGGCAACGTAGTAGCCGGGTTTGTGGTTGGAAAATACGTGCAGGAAAAGGGAAAAACATACGAAGGACTGGCCAAAATAATGCTGTGGGGTTTTGTATTATTGGTGATAGCCCATTTTTGGAATTACCAGTTGCCGATTAATAAAAAACTATGGACCAGCAGTTTTGTATTACATACAGTTGGCATTGACTGTTTAATACTAAGTGGTGTTATTTACCTGATTGATTTTGCCCATAAAAAAGGCAGGTGGACAAGCTTTTTTGAAACCGTTGGTAAAAATCCGCTGCCTGTTTACCTGCTGAGCGAAGTATTACCTGTTGCCCTGTTTGGCATAAGCATTGGCGGCTCCTCTTTATGGGGCCTGGCGTTTAACCATGTGTTCAGTCTTGCCAGCCCGTATGCAGGTTCACTGCTCCAGGCCATTTGCTACATGCTGCTTTGCTGGAGTTTTGGATATTTTTTAGACAAGAAAAAGATATATATAAGGGTATAATACTTTGTTTACGGCCCCAAAAATCTCGCTTTCCGGGGCCGTTTACCTGCTACCTGTTAGTGGTTATGACCGCTGTACCATATTTACACAAGGCCAGGCTCTTCTTCCCGCACCTGGCGTTTTATGCTATTGCCCTGTTTGCCCGGGTTAACAGCTTCGGCACCTTTTACTGCCAGTACGTCTGCTTTTTCAATTGATGGTGAGTGCACAAGCAGTTGCGAAGCCTTTGCTGTAATGGCTTTAGCAACCTGCCCCGTCAGGTGTTTTTGACGGCCGCTGTCGCCGGGAAATGTATCAAAAATGGCGAAGGTGGAAAAACCTGTACGTATAGCGTACCAGGTAATAGTTTCTTCTTCGCTTTCAATTTCATGAAGGCCGTCTTTTAACAGGTCTTCAACTTCTTTTTCTTTGCCTGGCTTGGCTTCAAGCGTTACAAATAGTGCAGACTTAATCATAACCGGTGTTTTATTTGGGGAAATAATTGGCAACTAATAATATCGCACAATAACTATTCCATATTTATATAAAAAGCCGTTTACCTTAGTTATTTAATTGCGAATTACGACAGGCCAATAACCTTGTTTAATTATGCACCAATAACGTTATATTTTTATAACTGCAGCGTAAGTATGCAAATTGTTATATTTGTAGTATAGCACTTTTACGAGTGATTACCGGCATTGCAGAAGGCACCTTTAAACTTTCCTTATGACTAACCAGCACTCTTTTCCTATTGCATTTGAGCATCTTTCAAGACATTATATTGGTACTGTAACTCCTGTTGACGGTCATGAGGATAAAAATATACCCCATCATTTTAAGGTTGACCTGGTTGATTACGGGGCATTTCACCTGTCACTTACCCACCATAATGGCGGGTGGTCGTCGCCCGACCTGCAAAACCAGGCTTTTGTTAATGATATTGCCCGCTGCATTGAAGACTGGTACAGGTAACATTTACGAAAAGTGTTATATTTATTACCATACTTGAGCGATTGCCAATTAGGGAATACCTTTGTCATTTGAATTGATGTACCATGAACAGTAATGTACTAAATGCAGTACCTACCCTTACCGCCAAAGATTTTGCTACAGACCAGGAAGTGCGCTGGTGCCCCGGTTGCGGGGATTACTCCATTCTTGCCCAGGTGCAAAAAATAATGCCGCTGGTAGGCGTACCTAAGGAAGATATTGTAATAATAAGCGGTATTGGCTGCAGCAGCCGTTTTCCATATTATATGAACACGTATGGCATGCACTCAATACATGGCCGTGCCACTGCAATAGCTACCGGCCTAAAAGCCACCAGGCCTGAGTTAAGTGTTTGGATTGTAACCGGCGATGGCGACAGCCTTAGCATTGGCGGCAACCATACCATACATTTGCTGCGCAGGAACCTTGACGTAAACATACTGTTGTTTAATAACCAGATTTACGGGCTTACAAAGGGACAATACTCCCCCACGTCAGAACAGCATAAGGTTACCAAAAGCACCCCTTTTGGCAGCATTGATCACCCCTTTAACCCGCTGGCATTAGCTATGGGTGCAGATGCCACTTTTATTGCCCGCAGTATGGACCGCGACCCCAAACACCTGCAAAGCATGCTTACACGCAGCTACCAGCACAGGGGCGCATCTTTTTTAGAGATATACCAGAACTGTAATATTTTTAACGACGGGGCTTTTGAAATATTTACTGAAAAGAGCACCAAGCCACAGGAAACACTGTTTTTAGAACAAGGTAAGCCGCTTATTTTCGGGGCCGGTAACAACAAGGGCATTAAGCTTGACGGGCTTAAACCTGTTGTGGTTGACTTGAACGACAGCGTTAATGCAGACGACCTTTGGGTACACGATGAAAACGATTTTTATAAGGCCCAGGTATTGGTGCGTATGTTTGACGACCCGCGTATAGAAGGGCATTTTCCCCGCCCGTTTGGCGTGTTTTACCAGGCTGAAAGAGCCTGCTATGAGGATGTGCTGAATATGCAGGTGGAAGAAGCCATCGCCACCAGGGGTAAAGGCAACCTTGATAAACTGCTGCGGGGTAACGAAGTGTGGGAGATACTTTGATTGCAGATTTAAGATTTGCTTAAGTTGGGGATGTAAAAACAGAAAGCCCTTAGATGGAGGAGGTATCTACATTTACAATGCCATTTTTAATTGCGTACATTACCAGGCCAACCCGGGTTTTGCACTTTAGTTTTTCAAACAGGGTGTCACGGTAACCATCAATAGTACGCGGGCTAAGAAACATTTTGTCAGCAATTTCCTTATAGGTAAGTTCCGTGCAGGCGAGCTTTAAAAAATCAAGCTCCCTGTCGTTAAGTTTTGCCGCGGCCAGTCTATCATCTTCATCACTGCCGCCCTGTCGTATTATTTTTACAAGCTGGTTGGTTACCAACTCTGAATGGTAATAGCCTTTTTGCACTACTTCATTTAAGGCGCGGCGTAAATCAGCGGGTTCTGCATCTTTTAAAATATACCCGCAGGCGCCATTTTTTATCATACGTATTATAGCACTCTCATTATCATACATGCTCAGGGCAAGTACCTTTATACCAGGGTACATATCCCTAAGCCAGCGGGCAGTATCGTAACCATCCTTTTTAGGCATGTTAATATCCATCAACACAATATCCGGCAGTGCCTTGGGTTTAAGCAAATCAATAAACTCCTGCCCGTTACCCGCCTGGTATAATACTTTAAAGCCATCAAATGTGTCTATAAGATTGGCCAGGCCATTGCGTATAAGCGAATGGTCATCGGCCAGTGCCACAAAGCTTGTTTTTAGCGCCATTGGTGCGTGTATTTTAAGGTTAGAGAGTAATTAACACTATGTATCAGGCATCTTGCTTTGGCAATTCAATGGTGGCTGTGGTTCCCATGGCTGCCGCGCTGTTAATAGTTATATGCCCGTTTATAAGGCTCATCCTGTTAAGCATATTAGGCAAGCCCAGGCCTTTGCCCGTTTTGGCTTCTCCGGCAGTGTCAAAGCCCCTGCCATTGTCTGTAACCGTAATTACCAGTTTATCCTCCTTATACTGCATAACAACGCCCACAGCATTGGCTTCTGCATGCTTTACAATATTATTTAATAATTCCTGTACTACCCTGAATATTACCAGTTCTTTCTGCAGCGGGTTTTTATATTCATCGCCCGCCACAGAAAGCCCTGCCTGGTACAAACCCGTTTTTTGCATTAATTGCAGTTGCTGCTCTATAGCGCCCACCAGGCCAATTTCTGTTAAAAAATCGGGGTTAAGGCTTTTTGCCAGGTCCCGCAGGTCCTGTATGGTTTGGCTAAGCTGGTTTTTACTTTCCAGCAGCTTTTCTTTTGCTGCTTCGGGGCTGTACACATCTACTGTATTAATGTTCAGCTTTACAAAACTCAAGGCCTGGCCAATGTTATCATGAATTTCCTGGCTGATGGTCTTAAAGGTTTCTTCCTGGATTTCGAGGCGGGTGGTAAGGAGCGCCTGCCTGTAATTTGTTTCGAGAGTTTGTTTTTCGCGTATGTATTTATGTTTACGCTGGTTAAAATAAATAAACAGCAATAT
>DASZUX010000094.1:0-4961 GCA_035547455.1 Chitinophagaceae bacterium | reverse complement strand
AATTACCGGCATAGGTAAAAGCGCTATTGTAGGGCAAAAAATTGTAGCCACCTTTAATTCAACCGGTACCCCAGCCCTTTTTATGCACGCCGGCGATGCCATACACGGCGATTTGGGCATGATACAAAAAGATGACATTGTATTGATTATAAGTAAAAGCGGTGAAAGCCCCGAAATAAAAGCCCTGTTACCACTTATTAAAGGGTTAGGCAATGTTATTATTGGAATGGTAGGTAACACCGCATCTTTCCTGGCAAGGCAAAGCGATATTATTATAAACACTACGGTTGCAAAAGAGGCTTGCCCTAATAACCTTGCCCCTACTACCAGCACTACTGCACAAATGGTAATGGGTGATGCCCTGGCGGTAACCCTTATGCAGTTAAAAGGCTTTGGCAGCAGCGATTTTGCAAAATTGCACCCAGGCGGCAACCTGGGCAAAAAGCTTTATTTACGGGTAGATGATATTTATATACATAACCAAAAACCAGTTGTAATAAAAGAAGCAACGTTTAAAAATGTAATACTTGAAATTACACGCGGTCGCTTAGGCGCTACCGCAGTTGTGGACGACAATAACAAAGTAATGGGTATTATAACCGATGGCGACATAAGAAGGCTTTTGGAAAAAACTAACGATTTATCAAACATTACTGCCGGTGATATTGTTGTACCAAATGCCAAAGCGGCGCGACCCGGCACCCTGGCCGTTGCCGCTTTTGAATTAATAAAGCAATATGATATAAGCCAGTTGTTAATAACAGATGAGCAAGATAATTATGTTGGAATGCTGCATTTACACGACCTTATGAGAGAGGGGATTGTTGAATAATTAGCCAATATCACTATACCAGAAAAATAAATTTATCCGATGAACAAGAACCATTATGTTGCTATTATGGCCGGTGGAATTGGGAGCCGTTTTTGGCCAAAAAGTAGGGTGTCGTATCCCAAACAGTTCCTTGATATTCTTAATACAGGCAAAACCCTGATACAATGGACCTATGAAAGGTTTTTAGATTTTATACCAGAAGAAAATATTTACATCGTAACGTCAGAGGAGTATGTTCCAATCGTTGAAAAACAATTACCAGGTGCAAAAAAAGAAAACATTGTGGCCGAACCCAGCCGAAAGAATACCGCGCCTTGTATAGCCTATATTTCTTTTAAATTGTTACAAATAAATCCTGAAGCATCTTTAATTGTAGCACCCAGCGACCATATTGTACTGGATAAGGAAACTTTTAAAAATGTATCGCTGGAAGCCCTGGATTTTGCCAACCGGAACAAATCGTTTGTTACACTTGGTATCACACCCAATCATCCCAATACCGGCTACGGCTATATTCAGTTTGAAACGACACCGGTAGCAGATAGCATTTATAAGGTAAAAACTTTTACAGAAAAGCCAAATTTGGAGTTAGCTAAAACTTTTGTTGCCAGCGGCGATTTTTTGTGGAATGCCGGTATTTTTATATGGCGGGTACAGGATGTGCTGCAGGCATTTGAAAAATACCAGCCTGAGATGTATGAGCTTTTTGCCGCAGAACAAGAAAAATATAATACCCCACAGGAAAAAAAAGCGATAGCGAACATTTACCCTTTATGCACAAATGTTTCCATTGACTACGCAATAATGGAAAAAGCAGGCAATGTGTATGTGATACCCTCTTCGTTCGGCTGGAGTGATTTAGGCACCTGGAACAGTGCTTATGACAACCTTGAAAAAGATTACCTGGGCAACGCCGTTACCGGTAAAAATGTACTGGTAATAGATGCGGTAAAGTGCATGGTATCAGCCGAAAATGACAAACTGGTGGTATTGCAGGGCCTGGAGGATTTTATTGTAGTTGATACCCAGGATGCCTTACTGATATGCAAAAAAGAAAAGGAACAGCAGATTAAGGAATATGTTGCGGAAGTAAAACGCAATATTGGTGATATGTACCTGTAAAATGCATATTAAGCTTTTATAAGAATGTTATGCGTTTGTAAGGAAATTATGTAACCAATCATATTTCTTTCGGGCCTGTTGTTGCTGGAAAAGCTGCTGTTTCACGAATATTTATTGATATTTCTCCCCCGCCGGTAACATATATTGCGGGTGATACTTTTTGGCAATTTATAGTTAAAGGCGTAGATAAAAACAGCAGGTTAAAAAACTTCAGAACATTTATGGCATCAATGATCGCAGCGGCGGCTCCCTATGCGCGTGCGGGATTTGAAATGATTGTTGACTTTTCTATTCCGCCGTGGTTTCTTGATACAGCAAAAACCATAGCGAGCAAGGGTGAGGGATGTTCCCGTGGCATACGTAATAATAAAACTATCATTGCAAATTTGCATGACACGGGCTGCCGGAAGGAGGTATTATTGAAGATTATACAGCATACAGAGAACTGCATGCAGGCTTCGGGGACTATGAACAATATACTCTGTGAATCATTATGAAAAACGATGCTGCGTCAATTGCCCGCACGATGCGCAAGGAACTGGGGACTGACCGTTTTTTTATACCGGACTGAATATGTTTTGGTGAGAGAAGAAATTTTTTTAATTTAGCCCTTCAGCATATTCTTACCACTGATGTAGGACCCTAAGACCTTATTAGAAATAAGGTTTTATTGAATTAACGGCCCGCAAGGGCCGTTATTATTAAACGCCTGCCGGCAAGTTTACCGGGCATTAATTATTAAATACAAAATGTAAGTAATGGAGTTTGGCCGTGTTGATGAAGATGAATTAAATAACATTGACTTTTCACTTCCTGCAGAAGCGCCGGGAAATGCCACTATATTAAAAGCTGGAAAAGCCTTTAATAAACCACAAGTATATTTTGGATGCGCAAAATGGGGAAGAAAGGAATGGGTAGGCAAAATATACCCTAAAGGAACAAAGGAGGCGCAATTTCTTGACCATTATGTGCACCATTATAACAGCATAGAACTAAACGCAACTCATTACCGTATTAACACACCCGCCGAAATAAAAAGATGGGCCGATAAAGCTAAAGACCTGCAGTTTAAGTTTTGCCCTAAGGTACCCCAATTGATAAGCCATTACAGCCAGTTTAAGAATGTTGAACAGGTAACCACAGCATTTCTTGAAGCCATGCTGGCTTTTGAAGGCCGCCTTGGCCCCATATTTTTACAGGTAAGTGATAAATATGCACCCACACGCCGTGACGAATTATTTAAGTACATACAATCGCTGCCGCGGGATATGCAGTTTTTCCTGGAGGTGCGCCACCCCGGCTGGTTTAGTAATAAAGGTATATGGAAGGAGCTTGTTGAAACGCTGCAGCAAACAAACACAGGACTTGTAATTACCGATACAGCAGGCCGGCGGGACTGCTGCCACATGCAGCTTACCATACCTAAAACATTTATACGCTATGTAGGCAACAGCCTGCACCCTACTGATTATACACGTACTGCCCGGTGGATAGAACGAATAAAATACTGGATGGATAATGGCATTGAAGAAATATACTTTTTCATGCACATGCACAACGAAGCCACGAGCCCTGAGCTAACTGTGTACATGGTAGATAAGATGAACAGCGAATATGGAATGAATTTGATTAAGCCGCAGTTTGTAAGCCGGTCGTTACCCATGTTTTAACGTAAGCCTGTACCTTGTAAAAACAAGATTTATCATCTTTTTTACCAAAACGTTTTTTGCTGCTAATTAAAAAATGTGAAAGCAGCCATACTTATTCAGCATAGTACATTTGGGTAAAGGGTTATATCAATTACTAAAATAATTATAATGGAATACCGCCAGTTATCAAACTCAGATTTAAAGATATCGGCTATAACTTTCGGGGCCTGGGCCGCTGGTGGCTGGATGTGGGGCAGTACCGACCGAAATGATGCTATTGAAGCAATAAGGGCTTCGTACGATTTGGGAGTAACTTCCATAGATACTGCGCCCATTTACGGGCAAGGTACCAGTGAAGAAATTGTGGGTGAAGCAATAAAAGGCATAGCGCGGGACAAGATACAGTTACTTACCAAGTATGGTATGCGCTGGGATGATACAAAAGGCACATTAGCCTTTAAAAGTAAAAACAACGCCGGACAGGATATAGATATTTATAAATACGCCGGTAAGGAAAGTATTATAAAAGAATGCGAAGACAGCCTGCGAAGGCTGGGAACAGATTATATTGATTTATACCAGGTACACTGGCCGGATGCTACTACACCGATTGCCGAAAGTATGGAGACGGTAGCTATGCTTATAAAGCAGGGTAAAGTAAGATATGCCGGCGTTTGTAACTATAATGCTGCACAAATGCGGGAGGCTGAACAGGCCATTACTTTAGTGAGCAACCAAATACCCTTTAGCATGGTAAACCGAGGAGTAGAAGAAGAAACCGTGCCTTATTGTATAGCCCATAATAAAGCGGTATTAGCATACAGCCCGCTAGAACGCGGGTTGCTTACCGGGAAAATGAAGCCCGGGTATGTTTTTGCAGAAGGAGACCACCGTGCAACCAATAAATTTTTTACCGATGAAAGTATAATACGCACTAACACCTTTCTTGACAGGATCAGGCTTATGGCCGAAGCAAAAAATGCAACCCTTGCGCAGTTGGTATTACGGTGGACATTAGAACGGCCGGGTATTACCGTTGCCCTTGCCGGTGCACGTAATGCTGCCCAGGCTATACAAAATGCGGCTGCGGTAAATGTAACTTTAAGTAATGAAGAAATTGCCTATATTAATGCCAACCTGCCTTAGCTTATACTGTTACAGCGGGTGATTGATAGGCAGCCTGTTCTTTCTAATCTTTTCGTACAGCTCATTTGGCTCAAATGGCTTGGTAACATAATCCACCATACCTACTTCAAAGGCCCTGTCCCTTATGTTTAGCATGGCAGACGCAGTAAGGGCAATAACAGGCAGTTTGGGTTTTATTTCCATTATATGCTTACATGCTTCATAGCCATTCA
>DASZUX010000093.1:0-17812 GCA_035547455.1 Chitinophagaceae bacterium | reverse complement strand
CATGGTAACTTACCGGCCTTACTATTTTAAAAGCAGAAACATCTCTTGACACCTGGCTGGGGCGCGATTTGGTATTGATAATTATTACACCCGCGCCGCCGTTTACCCCATAAATGGCAGCGTCGGCACCCTTTAACACTTCTACAAAGTCAATTGAACGGGTATCAAGGGTGCTTAAGAATTTCAGCACACCGCTTCCCGGCGGATATAAGCTTTGGTTAAGCAACTGGCTGTCAAGCATCAACCCGTCCATTACAACTGTTGGTTCTGAGTCATCGCTTCCTCCAAATGAATTGCCGCCAAATAACACTAATTTACCACCTTTAATTGCCATTCCCGGTATACTTAATATAGTGGTTGCCAGTTCTCCGTAGCCACCATTTCCTAATTTTTCACCTGAAAGAACATAGGAGAAATTGCTTACCCTTTTTGAAGCGTCATAATCAATTTTAGATTTTGATTTTGCAGTAGCCTTTACTATTACAGGGTTTAGCCAGCCCTTACCCACACCCACAAAAACAGTATCAATATGATATTGTTTCATCCGCTGCAAAAAAACCTGCTTACCAGTAGTATAAAGTTTTTTTAGCACCAATGGTGTTTTAAATTGCGGGAAAACGAAGTTGTCAATCAATATACTGTCGCTTTCATTAATATTATGCCGGTTTTTAACCTCCAGTTTCAACAACAGGTCTGGCCTGTTTAGCGGCAAGGGCAGGGAGAATCCGCCGCCTTCATTAGTAGTATCTAATCCTATATAAGGGTTAACACCTGTAACTGAAATGGCTGTTATCACCCGCTGCTTCATAGGCTGCAGCTTGCGGTTCACCACTTTACCTACAAGGTTCTTTAAAAGGTTTGTGCTGTCAGTTTCCTCAATTTGTGTATGCGAAAATTGCCAATTTGTGAATGTAGGTTTCTGTGCCAGCATCAGCAAATCAATATCCCTTGCTGAAAAAAGGTTTTTATTTCGCTTTAACCAGTCATCAACCTGTGTTTCTTCAATGGGCTGTATCGTATCAGATTTTATTTCGTCGCTCATATTCATGAGCCGGGCATCCTGTACCGATACGTTTAGTGATGCCACCAATGGCTTACCGGCTGCATCAGTTACAGCAAAATTTAAACCGGCGTTATCACGGGCAGCATAGTCAGGCTTGTCCGTGGCAATATTTATTTTGTAATTGTCTTTATTAATAAAGACTTTTCTCTCACTCAACAGGTGTGCATCAGCATCAAATAACAACAGGGTTGTAATACCGCCCGGGAAATTATTAACAGGTATATTTACCTGGTACATGCCCCTGCCAATACCAGCAAAACAAACACTATCCCTGCTTACGCCCAAAACAAATGAACCAAACTTACGGCTGTAAATTGAGTCTTCAAGCGTAACATAAGCCTGTATAAATGCTCCATCCTGGTGAATGATTGATATTTGCGCGGCGTTGGGATTAAATGCGGGCAGCGGCTGCTTTACAACCTGGCCGTTTATATTAACTGCTGCATAATACTTCTTATACCAAACAGGAAAAAAGCTTACCCCGGCAAGACCGAGACGGTTGGTGGCAAACCTTGAAACTACGGAATCCTGCCCGTCTCTGATCGTTCCTTGTATTATAAGCGGGTTGCCGCCGGCATCTGTAACCTGTATTGCACCCGTTGAATTAATGCCTGTTATTAAGGTGCCCCCTTCAGGGTAAAATGTTATAACAGGAGGGCCGCTAACGCGATGCGCTCTTTCTTCAATATCAAGCCTGTTTGTACCGCTAAGATTTTTAATATACAATGGCTGCACGCATATTGCAGAAGAATCATGATCAAGCATAGACTGTGTATAGCAACGAAGCCAATAATAACCGGTAGTTAGAAAGTCGTCAAGCTTTATCATACCGGATGTTTGTAACGAAGCCGCATTCAGCACCAGTTGAGATACTACTTTGTCGCTGTCGCTCACCAAATCTACAAACAGGTTTTTGCTCATTGTATCAAGCCTGTTATCCAGCGAATGCAGTAAAAATGCTTTAAACCAAACTTGTTCTCCTGCCGCATATACTTTACGGTCGGTTTGCAGTATAATTTTTTCTTTATCCCTGCTGCGTATGCTTTTTACAAAATCGCCTGCAAGCGAATCGGCAACATTAAATAACGCATTTTGTGCAGTTACATTTTTTATTGCAAAAAAGGCTATTGTCCAGCATACAATAACATGTATTTTCATAACAGCTATTTCCTGTTTACAGTAATTCGTTTATATACATATTCGCCATTGGCTGTAAGCCCTGTAATAGTTACCGTATAGGTGGTTGCATCATCCGCGGTAAAAAAATTCACTGAAGCTATACCATACTTGTCTGTAACGATATTGGCGTTCCAGTAAATAGTTGTACGTGGGTCAGGGCTTTTACCGTTTCTGGTGGATGGGTTTGTATAATCCGGCATATTAAAGCGGGGTGCTGTATGGTATGTTACCGGCCTTACTACCTTAAATTGTGAACCTTCGTTGCTGCTGAGTTCCCGCGCTTTAGTTCTTGTGTTTATTACTATTGCGCCGTTGCCTCCTCTTACACCAAATATCCCGGCATCAGCGCCTCTCAAAACTTCAATAAAATCTATCATTCTAAAGCTCATCTGCCCCAATATTTCTCTAAGAGGCTTGCTTTGCACCATACCATCCACCACTACTATAGGCTCTGCCCCTCCGGAAAAACTGCCCATTCCGTAAATTGTCAATACGCCATTTAATTCTGACACACCGGGCACCATAAGCAGGTTATTATAAATTTCATCAGGCGCGCCATGTCCAAGCTTATCGCCCGAGAGTATAAAGGAGAAAGGACTCATCCTTTTAGACTCGTCATAATCAACCTGTTTTTTAACTATACTGGTTACGGTTACAGGCTTTAGCCATTCCTTACCGGTGGCTGTAAAAAAAGTATCCAAATGATATCTCTTAAAATCCGAAGCCACTTTGGCATAATCAGTGTAAAAATACTTTTTAAAAGCCACCGGCGTTAGTGGTGAGGGGAAATTAAAATTGTTAACCACCAGGCTATCGCCAGTTTTGATATCATGCATCGTGGTTAATCTTATTGCAAACACTAAACTATCGCTACCGGGAGGTAAGGGCAAATGAAAGTCTCCTTCAGCGTTTGTTGTGTCAATACCAAAATATGGATTTACACTTTTAACAGCTACACCGGTTATCACCCTGCCTTTTACAGGAAGCCCCCTCCTGTTAACCACGTGCCCGGATAAGTTAAGCAATAACGCTGATGAATCCCGGTATTCCAAATGATTCATTTCTAAATTTTGCCAATTTATATAATCGGGTGGTCTTGCCATCAGCAACAGGTCAATATCATCATCAGTAATATTTTCCCGGTTCTCCTTTATCCATTCACCCAGCCTGTATGCATCCGTTGGCGGCATCAAATTGAAAGCCATTTCGTTTGATAACTGCATTACCCGGTCATCCTGCACGGAAATACTTAACGAGGCGCCCATTGGTCTGCCTTCACTGTTCTCCACAGAAATAGAAAGATCCGCTTCCTCTCTCCGGCCATAATTTATTTTATTAGTTTTTACATTAAGCTTGTAATTATCATGATCAATAAATAATTTCCGTTCACTAAGCAGTTTATATTGAGCATCAAATAAAAGCAATGTAACTATACCGCCGGGAAAATTGCTTTCAGGTATTTCCAGGTTATATATTCCCTTTCCCATCCCGGTAAAACACACACTGTCACGATTGATACCCATTATATAGGTTATATAACCAGGTACATCTATTGCATCTTCCAGTATTATCCTGGCATGAACAACACCGTTATTGCGGCCCGTTATTGCCAGTTGTGCCATATATGGGTTATAAAACGGTAATGGGCATTTTGCCGGGCCTTCCGGGGTATTTACCATGGCATAATATTCTTCATTTGGAAGAGGATAAAATTTAACCTTCGCTAGGCCGAATTTATTAGTGGTAAAATGTGCAAGCACAGAGTCCCGTTTATTTACTATTTTGCCTTCAGCAATAAGAGCACTGCCCGCACTGTCAGTCACCTGTATTACACCCGTTGAATTGACATTGGTAACAAAAAAACCACCCTCGGGAAAATAATTAACTAATGGGCCCCTGCCTGTATATGTGTTGCGCAGCAAGCCATAATTACCACCGGCAGAAACGTTTTTAACATATATGGGTTGTATATACATACCCGCACGGTTTTGCGTTAATATTGTTTTGGTGTAACTGCGTAACCAGTACATACCGGTTGCAAGCGTATCGGGTAATTTTATGGCTCCTGCGGCATGCAGTGTTGCAGTATTCAAAACAATGCGGTTTATCACGCTATCTTTATCGCTTACAAAATCAACAAACAAGTTTTTGCTGAGTGTATCATGTCTATTGGTAATGCAGTTAAGCAGGTAAACACTAAACCATATATTCTCTCCCGCCGCATACAGGTTCCTGTCTGTTTGCAGCCATATTTTCTCAATATTATTCTCGTGCATTTTTTTTACAAACTGCCCGGCCAATTCATCAAGCCTGGCTGTCGAAAAATTTTGCGATTGGCCTTGCATGGTTAGCAGCACCAATATTAAGGTAAAGCAGCCTGAGAGATGTTTCATATAGCGCTTAGTGATTAAGGTTGTGCAAACGCGTGGTAAATTTAGTCTAATAATGAAAACCGACTTATGGTTCCCAATTTTAAAAGTTTATTTCCTGTTTAAAGTAATTCGTTTATACACAAAATCGCCATTGGCTGTAAGCCCTGTAATAGTTACCGTATAGGTGGTTGCATCATCCGCGGTAAAAAAATTTACTGAAGCTATACCGTCCGCGCCGGTTACTACGTTCGCATTCCAGTAAATAGTAGTGCGTGGATCAGGAGCTTTGCTGTTTTTAACCTGTTTTAGAAAATAATCTGGCATTACAAATTTTGGCGGCAGGTTGTATGTTACTGGCTTTATGATTTTATAAGCACCGGCCAGGCTTTCATCTGCCTGGTGCGTTTTGGTATTTACCAAAATTACGCCATCACCACCATCGGCACCGTAAATAGAAGCTTCAGGCCCGCGCAGCACTTCAATAAAATCAATATCCTGGTAAGTAAAAGCATTCAAAAATGCCATAGTAGGGCTCTCATGCAGTGTGCTGGCTGTGTCTCCGGCACCTAACATATTTTTAGGCATCCGTACCCCGTCAAGCACGAGTAAAGGCTCTGATAAATGTGTCGAATCCATCCATCCGTCACCACCATACATTGCCAACTGGCCCTGCTTATAAGATATGCCGGGTATCATTAACAAAGCATTACCTATGCTGCCCGCGCCATATTGCTTTAGTTTTTCCTGGTTGAGGATGAAAGAAAAGGAATTAACACGTTTGGATTCGTCATACCCGGTCAGCGCTTTTGGCTTTACGTAGGTTTTTACTATTACCGGTGTCAGCCATTCCTTGCCTATGCCTGCAAATACCGTATCGGTATGATAACGATTAAGATTTTTTACAAAGCTTTCCTGCTGCTGAAAATAATGGCGCTTTAATGCCACAGGTGTTGAAAACTGCGGGAACTTAAAATAATTAACCTGTATGTTATCATCCTCATTCCTGTCGTGCTTGTTTTTAACTTCAATCTTCAACACAAGGCTGTCGCGATATATGGGCAACGGCAGTTTAAAATTGCCTGTTCCATCAGTAGTATCAAGTGCCAGGTAGGGGTCGCGGCCTGTAACGCTGATGGCGGTTACCACTTTTTCCGGCAAGGGTTGCTGCCTGCGGTTTACAACCTTTCCTTCAAGGTTCATTAGCAGTTCCGTATCATCTGCCCGTATATCATCCTGTCGCATATTTAACCGCCAATTGTGAAATGCAGGGGGTTTGGCCATCATCATCATATCAATATCGGCTGCTGAAAAAAGGCTTTTGTGTTGCATCAGCCAGTCATCAGTTTTACCTGCGTCTGCCGGTGGTAACAATGCGTCTGCATTAATATTATCGCTTAAAACCATAAGCCGGCTATCCTGTACCGATACGCTTAATGACGCCACCAGCGGCTTACCGGCAGCGTCTTTAATATTTATAGCCAACTGCACATTATCTCTTGCACCGTATTTTAATTTGGCAGGTGTAATATCAATGTTGTAATTATCTTTATTTATAAAAATCTCCCGCTCACTAAGCACTGTGCCTTTGGCGTCAAACAGCAGCAATACAGCGGTACCACCCGGGAAATCCGTTACAGGAATATTTATGTTATACATGCCTTGCCCTACGCCTGCAAAGCAAATGCTGTCGCGGTTTAACGCGAGTATGTAAGTAGTAAACCTGCTGCTGTACAGCGAGTCTTCAAGCGCCACGCTGGCCTGTATAGTCCCGCCTGTTTGCCCTGTTACTGACAACCGGGCAGCAAAAGGGTTATACGCATCAAGCGGATAACGCACTTCCTTTCCATTTACCTGCATTACTGCAAAATATTTTTTGAACCAGGCGGGGTAATAACTGATTTTTGCCAACCCCAGTTTATTGGTAACAAAAGAGGTGATAAGTGAATCGCGTTCATCTTTTATAACCCCCTGCGCCTGTAAAGGATTTCCATCCCCCGCTGATACCTGCAATACACCAGATGAAATGGTTCCGGTAACCATGGTTCCTCCTTCAGCATAAAAATGTACTATTACGCGTGATGTTATAAATTTTTTTGTGGGTTTAAGCGGCAAATTATTTTCCGCATACGAAATATTTTTAATATACACCAACTGCGTACATATTGCATCTGAATCTGCCTGCAAAATATGCTGCGTATAGCTGCGCAGCCAGTAGTAACCGGTAGGCATCGAATCATTAAGCTGAATAGCGCCGCTTGTAAAAAGATGTGAAGCATTTAATACCTGTTGTTTTATTACTGCATCATTGCCATCTACCAGGTCAATAAAAAGATTTTTACTGGCTGTATCTACCCGGTTGCTTAGGGCATGCAGTAAAAAAGCTTTAAACCATATTTTCTCCCCGGCTATGTACACATTCCGGTCGGTTTGCAGTATAATTTTTTCTGTATTCCTGTTGCGTATGCTTGTAATAAATTCGCCGGCAAAATTATCAACTGTGGCAGCGGTATTATTTTGGGCTGATACCGCGGAAATGGTCAAAAATGTCATCCAGAGGTAAAGAGACAGAATTTTCATACAGCAGCCTTTATTGGAACAAGATGAAAGCTTTCACCAGATTACATAAAGATAATCTAATTATTTTTTTGCAATACCCATGCAGGCTGTACAGAGTTTCACCGTTGCTGGAACTTATGTACGGTAAACTGTGTTTTAACGCTTTATAAATTTAGCGGCTATTTGCGGAAAAGAGAACTTGATTAGCGGACGACCGTACTTAAAAACCACGATACTGTGAAGGACAGCCGGAATGCTGAAAGTGATTTTTACGGGAGGTGTTTTACAGGGTCGGAAGGAGAAAGACGGGTATTACTATTTCCATGCTTAAAATTAAGCCTTTCATTTACAAGCCCTTCTCCTTTCCTTAGCTTATATGTTGATGTAAAGTTGGCCATTATTATTGCCCTTTGCAATAGTGGCACCATCCTGCAGGCACATTTTATTGCCATTATCGTTATATGTAATGGTGTATATTACTTCCAGGTGTTCCTTGCTATCTACCACGTTATTTACTACCACCTTCTGCGACAGTGCGTTTTGCAGTGAGGGATAGTCTTTAAGCAGTTTTGCATTATACTCTTTTTGCCAAACGGTGGTACGGTTGCGGCCTCTTACCTTTACCACTGCTACCTGCAATTTTGCAGAAGCGTCATTGTATATCTTTGACGTATAGCTGTTAGCAGTATATACTGCAAGGCTTATATTTTTGCTTACGGGCTTTTCAAATTTAATAGTAGCTATTAATGGCTTACTCCAGGCTGCAAGCAGCACCACTGCCGCACCAACTGCCAACCAAAGTAATGTATGCTTTTTCATAATTGTTCGTTTGGTATGTATAAGGCAAACAGTGTGGCATAGTTGGCTGAAAAGGGCTTTAAACAGTAAGATATAGCCATTTTGAGTGATGAGCGGCTTAAAAAAATGATGAACGAAAATTTTATTCGTCTCGCCTATTTAGTACTTTTTAAAAAAGTGTACGCTTGCGATACAGCTATTGTATCGCTGTGATACAGCGGACAGTTAATAATATTACCGGCATAATATTACCTTTATCTTATGCAAATAACACTCTCGCCCGTAGCCTTTGTAAAAAATACCCGTAAAGCGCCTGCGGATGACTTTTGGGGCAGCATTTTGTCAGAAATTGAGTTAGCCGAGGATATACCTACTGAAGCCTTTAGCAATATTGAAACGTTTTCGCACCTTGAAATCATTTTCTTCTTTAATAAAATCAACCCGGCCGATATGGTTTTTGCCGGCCACCCGCGTGGTAATAATAACTACCCCTATACTGGCATTTTTGCACAGCGCAAAAAAGACAGGCCAAACAGTATAGGCTTATGTACAGCACAACTACTAAAGCATGAAGGGAGAATAATAACTGTGAAGAATCTTGACGCGATAGATGGCTCGCCGGTATTGGACATTAAGCCTGTTATGAAAGAGTTTGAGCCACAGGGCGAAATTATACAGCCCGCATGGGTAAGTGATTTGATGAAGAAATATTGGATTTAACCTACGGTAACCTAAGTAACCATTGTATGCAAACGGCAGAAGAAGTTTTGGCGCTGCTTCGCAAAGAAGGAATACCTGCTAACCTTGAAGGCATGCGCCGGTTTGGTATTGACACGGCTAATGCATTAGGCATACCTGTACCGGTACTGCGCGGCCTTGCCAGGCATATTAAAAAAAACCATGCGCTTGCCCTGCAATTGTGGCAAACCCGCATTCACGAAGCAAGGATACTGGCCAGTATGATTGATGACCCTGGCCTGGTTACCGAACAACAAATAAACACATGGGTGAAAGATTTTGCCTCCTGGGACGTATGTGACCAGGTGTGCGGCAACCTTTTTGACAAAACGCCTTATGCTATTGATAAGGTTAAAGAGTTTAGTACCAGTAAAAAAGAATTTGTGAAAAGGGCCGCCTTTAGCCTGGTGGCGGGTTATGCCACCCATAATAAAAAGGCCGGGGACAAAGTATTTATTGATTTTCTTTCTATTATAGAGCGTGAGGCATGGGACGACAGGAATTTTGTAAAGAAGGCTGCTAACTGGGCACTGCGTGGCATTGGCAAAAGAAATATTGTGCTTAACAAGGAAGCTATTAAGACAGCAGAACGCATTTTACTGCAGGAAACAAAAGCGGCAAAATGGATTGCACGGGATGCACTGCGCGAGCTAAACAGTGAGGCTGTTTATAACAAACTGGTGGCAAAAAGTAAAAAAGCGGGTAAATAAAACGGGCGACAAATTACTTACCGCCCGCTTGATTATTGAATGTTTCCGCTAAGCTTATTATTCCCAAATCTCTCCCTCGCCAGCCAGCCACTGTTTTACGCTTTCAGTGGTTACACTCTTTGGCCTTTCCAGCGGGAATGACAGTGCCCTGTCCCAGCAAAGGCTCGCCAATACGCCTAAAGCACGGCTAACAGCAAACAAAACAGTGTAAAACTCATATTCTACCATGCCGTAATGCACCAGCAATGCACCACTGTGCGAGTCAACATTTGGCCATGGGTTTTTAACCTTGCCCAGTGCCGTTAAAATAGGAGGTACCACTTCGTAAATATTCCAAACAGTATTTACCAACTTATCATCAGGCATGTGTTTTTTGCCAAACTCCATCTGTGCTGTAAAACGTGGGTCGGTTTTACGTAAAACAGCATGCCCGTAGCCCGGCACAACTTTACCTTCGCTTAACGTTTTTCGCACATATTCAGCAATCTGTTCTTTAGTGGGGTCATTGGTGCCGAGTTCTTTTTGCATCTCAAATATCCACTTTATTACTTCCTGGTTGGCAAGGCCATGCAATGGCCCGGCAAGCCCGTTCATACCGGCGGCGTAGCTTAAATACGCGTCACTCAGCGCAGAACCTACAAGATGGGTGGTATGTGCAGATACATTGCCACCTTCGTGGTCAGCATGAATTGTCATGTATAAGCGCATCAATTCTTTAAAGCTCTCATCTTCAAACCCCATCATGTGGGCAAAATTGCCGGCCCAGTCCAGCAAGCCATCGGGATGAATCTGCTCGTTCTTCCTGTATTTACGCCTATATATATATGCAGCTATATGCGGCAGGCGGGCAATAAGATTAAGAGCATCATCAAACATAGGCCCCCAGTAATCTTTTTTACTAATGCCCTTTGCGTATTCTTTGGCAAAAACACTCTCTGTCTGCAGTGCCATTACCCCGGCTACAAACATCGTCATAGGGTGAGTGCTTATGGGCAAGGCGTCAATTACATCAAAAACATGGTTGGGCACATGACTGCGGCGCTGCAGCATATTGGTTACTTGTATAACATCTTCCTCTGTTGGCAGTTCGCCTATCAGCATAAGGTAAAATAATCCTTCCGGCAGAGGCTCCTCGCTGCCTTTTGCGCGTGGTAGTTTTTGAGCCAGTTCCGGTATTGAATACCCCCTGAATCGGATGCCTTCCTGCGCATCCAGCAAGCTGGTTTCAGACACTATGCCTGTTATTCCACGCATGCCCTGGTATATTTGTGACAACGTTACTTCTCCAATTTTTTTAGTACCATGTTGCTTTAGTAAATCCTTAATCTCGGCGGCGGCTATATCCGCCTTTCCTTTAAACTTTTCCTTTAATCCGTCCATACCCGTAATTTTTTTAGAATGTATACCTAACTGCAAACGCGCACCGGGGCAACAACGTTTAGATTTTTTTGAGGGCTTAAAGTTAAGGCAAGATGGATTACAGATTATAAAATACTTAAAATGTTAGGACAAGTTAACGTTTTGAAAGGCGGATTGACCGGCTTTGTAAAATGTACAGGCCATTGGCTCTTTAAAGCTGAAAGCGGCTCATCTTTATGGATTTTTTATACTCGTGCATCCCGTATAATAAAGAATGGAAAAAGGGCCTTCTTACTGCTTTTATATTTACGGGCAATGGTTGCAATTGTTTATACAGGTTTATAATAAGCCCCGAAAGAATATCCCGAAGATGGGCATGCGTACAAAGTATAGAGACAGCACTAACAATTTTTCCGAAGACGGAAAAATGGATTTTTGAGCGCTACTTCTTCTTTATCACATAAACAACGCTGCTGCATTTTTTCACGTCACCTATTGCTTTAAGGTTGGATACAAGGCCGTTCCAAACAGCTTTAAAGAGGCTGCCACCACTTTTATACTGCTCACTAAGCATACATACGTAAAAACTGTCAAACCACATGGGCCTGTACTGCTGTATGGCAAAGCCATGCTGCAATACCAGTTGGCGCATGCTTTCCGGTGAAAAATGGTACAGGTGGCGCGGCACATCGTATGCAGCCCAGTATTCTTTATACACATGGGCATCATAACTGGTATAATTGGGTACAGCGATAACAAGCGTACCATTGTTTTTTAAGAGCATGTTAAAGGCTTCAAGGTAATGGTGCAGGTCATGCACATGCTCCAGCACGTGCCACAGTGTTACAACATCGTAGCTGCCGGGCGGCAGTGTAAAAAGGGCTTCAATACCCAGTAACCGCAGGTTATGGGTGGCCAAAGCATTGCTGCGGGCAGTATCATCAGGTTCCAGGCCGGTAACCCGCCAGCCAGCCTGGTGCATGGTAACGGCAAAAGCGCCGGTACCTGCCCCTACATCAAGCAAAGCACCATTTTTAATACCAGCAACTTTCTCAACCAGCTTTCGCTTTGCCTGCAGGGTATAATTGCGTACAATATGGTACAGGCGGTTTATAAAACCTTTGGTTGTATCAGTATGACTTACATAGGCTTCGGCTTTATAGTATTGCCCTATTTCGGTCGCAGGGGGTATATCCTGGGTAAACCGGGCGGTACAATTGACACAGTGCCATATAGCAAAAGTTTCTTTACTAACAGTGTGGTCTTTCGCCTGTAAAACAGGCATAATATTAGTACCATTGCAAACCGGGCATTGTTTATATGTAACAGGGGCGCTCACAAGGGGGCAAAGAAAGTAAAGTTTCAGTTAAAAATACCCTGTAATACGCAGATGTTTTTTAGATACAATCATCTTTCTTTATTTTTCCGTTTGAATAATGAGCAACACAATAAAAAATATCCGAAACCTGCTGTTACCGGCAAGTTTTTTTATCCCGTTTACATTGTACTTTCTCTGGTTTGCAGCCGGCGGCTTTGTTGTATATTTTTTAGTGTACCATGGCTTTATGCAGGGCGCGTCGCTGCCGGGCACATCATTTGGCGATATTTTAGGGCTGCTGCTAAGGTCAGCAGCATGGTTTGCCGGGGTTATTCTTGCGCTGGCACTATTAAGCGTTATTGTTTCAGTTGTATTTTTCCTGGTGCAAAAACGTAAAGGCGCCATCAGCTTTTCTATTAACGCTACAGATAAACTTGTAGTGAAGGAGGGCAACCAGTTGCAGGGCATCCACATTAAAATATCCCCCCTGTTAAAACCGTTACTTGGCTTTATTAAGCTGCGGCTTAAATACGACGGGGATCAATATTCAAAAAAGTTCGCCCTCGCGGAGCGCGGCCAGCGAAAGGTAATACCAACCACATTTGAAGGCGACTATACCTGGAGTCTCCCCGAAATTAAAGAGTACCATGTGCAAAAGCTTGTTGTGTATTTTGAGGATTTTTTCCAGTTTTTCTCATTTACCGTAGGCCTTCCTGTTACCAACAGGTTTTATACGCCGCCGGTAAACAAAACCGCGAACGACTTTATTATTTCCCCCCGCAAAACAGAAGACACCGAAACACGTATTGAAGAACTTAAAAAGGTAGAAGGTGAATATATTAATTACAAAAACTTTGAAGATAATGATGACGTGCGCCGCATTGTATGGAAAATATACGCGCGTAATAAGGAGTTGGTAGTACGGATACCCGAAATATTAGACCCTTATGCCTCAGAGGCTTACCTGTACGCTTCTTTTTTCAGCCAGTTTGGCAACAGTCATTCTGCAACGGTTGACATTTACTTTTTAAATTACTATAAAACAATACTTTGGGCGGTATATCAAAAACTGGCGCAGCAGGGTTTTGACATACGCTATATACAAGACCAGCAAACAGCCAGCACACCTTACATAAACGAGCAAAAGGCGGTGGAATATGCCATAAGCACCAGCAACTGGCAAACAGGCAAAGACCTGAAAAGTTATGTGAATATGAAGGATGCATCAGTTGTAGTGCTAAATTCATTGTCTGATGAAGGACAGGTGGAGCAATTATTAAGCGCCGCAACAGGCAGCACGTGGTTTGTGCTGGTAAGGCTAAGCAAAAGTCTTCAGCGCTCGTACCTTGTGGGGCTGGTACAGTGGCTGTTTATACAGCAGGAAAAGAATGACCTTGAGAAGTACAGGACCAACTGGCAATTAAGCCTGTTAAGGCCAAAAATTACCGGCAACGAAAAAAAGCTTGAGACATTGCTTTCAAAACATGAAAAAACAATTGTTATATAATTGATGAGTATAGGAAAAGTACATAGCTGGAAAAAAGTTATAGCGCAACTGGTGTTGCTGGCCGCCCCTACTGCAGTGCTGGTGTTTTACCTGCTGAAACAGCTTAATGCGGCAGAAAGTGTTTTGCAGAATGACTGGTTTAGGCAAGGCTGCTATTTCACCGGCGCCATGGCAACAGCCATCCTGTTTTACAGTTTCCGTTTCAGGGTAATTACTACTACAGTAATTTTATTTGTAGTACTTTACTTTTTTTATAAATTCTCACCGGCTCTTGCAGTAGGCGAATACGATGCCTTTAATATACAAATCCAGGTAATAACCTTTTGCCTGCTGGCAGGAATAGGCTGGCTTACAGGCATGGGCTTTTCAAGGTGGCGGTTTTACACCGCTTTCTGGTCGCTCCTTTTGCTGGGCCTGGCTATATTTTCGGTAAGCCGTACCAGCGATTTTAAAGCCGCTGCCATTATTACCAGTTTTGCGCCGGTACTGGTTTATTCCTTCTACATCATTTATATGGCTGAGCTCATACGCAATATGAGCAAAGAAGAAAAATATTTTAGCTGGTTTGTAGTAAAACGGGCTTTCGGCTTTTTTGTTTTGATAGCCCTTATACTGCTGAGCCTGTATTATCTCTTCCAGGGCGACTTTAACGCAATAGAAAAAGAATGGGGCGGATCAAAACAGGGTAACTATAAAGACAAGGGTAACAGCGAAAGCATGACCAGGGATAACAAGGATGGAACCATAAGCAATAAAGACCAGACCAAGCTTACCGGATCGTTAAGCCGTGACCAGCGCCTTGTGTTTGTTGCACACCTTGACAACTTTTTTCCAGATGGTAAAACACCCAACCCCTTATATTTTACCGCCTATTACTTTACAAAGTTTGATACACTGACACAGACTTTTGAGCGCGACCCGAACATGCCCGATAATGACCTGTTTACCCCCGATCCGTCAAAAATACCATTGTACTTTGCCAAGACTGACTCAAACGTTATTAAAAACACCCACGCTTCAGTGGGAAGGAAGATTATTAATACCGAGGTATACAAGGTATTTATGGCACCGGGTGATTTTGTTGCACCATCCACCTCGTTTTTTTGCCAGCCTATACCTGTGCCTAATGAATATAAAGGCCAGTACCGGAGCGCCTACCGTGCAAAAATGTATGTAAGCGAATTAAACAGCGCCTATTTTATTTATAACCCCGGCGGCAACAAACAAATTGAAGATTTTCAAAAAATTCGGTTTGACATATTACGGGGCGTTACCAACTTTTCCAGGCTTGACAAAAAGTTTCTCAACTACTATACCTTCATGCCAAAGGATGAAGAGTATGACCGCATACGCCATCTTGCTGATAGCTTAGGCGCGGATGCAAAAACCCCTGCAGATAAAATGCTGGCGATACGCAGTTACTTTTTGGGTAAAGATGAATTTGGCCAGCCCTTGTATAAGTACACAGACAACCCCGGCGTACCTGGTTTACCCAGCGCTAACAAACTAACATACTTTCTATTTGAAAACCACAAAGGATATTGTGCTTATTACGCAGGCGCTACACTCTTCCTGCTGCGGGCCATGGGTATCCCCTCAAGGATTGCAGTAGGCTACCTGACAGAGGACAGGAGCAGCAAAAACCCGGGCTGGTACTGGTTTTATGAAAAACAGGCCCACGCATGGGTACAAGTGTATTTTCCCGGCTATGGGTGGATTGATTTTGATACTACCATACCCGGTACCGACCACCGCGACGCCCCGCAGCCTGACCAGACACCGCCGCTAAATATGCAGCAGGCTTATTTTGTGGCTGACGGTAATGTTACAGATATTGATACCGTGAAGAAGCGCATGGAGATGGATGTAACAAAAATTATTTTTCATGACAAAGACTATGATTCAAAAGTTATACAGCACATTGTGACAGATGTTTCACTGGCCACAGTTTCATCAGATACGGGAACAGTACCTCTAAGCTATATTAAAAAGGGCATGCACGTTACAGCAGCGTCCTATTCCGAATCACTAAAAAATCTTTCATCAAACGATGCTGACAGCATGAAATCGGTTTTGGCAAAGATGCCGAAGCTAATACCTATTGATGAAATAAAGGTGCTTGAACCAGAAAGCCAGGCCCAGGAAAAAAAGAAAGAAGCAGAACAATCCGCAAGGCCTATTGACTGGATAAGGGTGCTTATCGTTTCCCTGCTTTCAATATTATGGCTTGTTTTAATGGTATTTATTACGCCTACGTTTATATATTGGTGGTACCGGTACAGCGCGGCTACAGAAAAAGAACCGGCTAAGAAGGCATTTAAAGTGTACAGGCTTACCATGTACTACCTGAACCAGATGGATTATTACCGCACCAATATGGGGCCCCGGCAGTACGCAAAATATATTGACGGTACATTTAATACTGACTTTGAAAAGTACAGCAATATTTACCAACGCCTGAAATATGGCCCGGGTGAATTGTCTCCGCAGGAAACAACTTATGTAAACAGCTTTTTTAAACAATTCAGGGGCAAGGTTACCAGCCGTATACCTTACCTTAAACGGAGAATGAAGTTTTACAACATTTATAATACAATCCATTTTTTCACGCAACCCAAAATAAAATAGTGTATGGAGCAGCAAGTACAACTGCAGCAGGCATTAAGTAACATAGAAAGACTTACCAATAATATTGAACAGGTAATACGCGGAAAGCGCATGCAGATACAGTTTATTCTTACTGCGCTGCTGGCAAAAGGGCATATATTAATGGAAGACAACCCCGGTACGGGCAAAACAGTAATGGCTAAAACACTGGCCAAAAGCATATCCGGAAGTCATACGGGCAATGCCAATTTTAAACGCATACAGTTTACGCCCGACCTGCTGCCGATGGACCTGATTGGCTCACACATATTTGATGACATAAAAAAAGAATTTATCTTTAAAAAAGGGCCCCTCTTTTGTAATGTGCTGCTCGCGGATGAAATAAACCGCGCTTCACCAAAAGTTCAGTCTGCCCTGCTGGAATGTATGGCTGAACACCAGATAACGATGGGAGAAACAACTTACCCCCTGGAAAAGTTGTTCTTTACCATAGCCACTCAAAACCCGGTTGAAATGGAAGGCACCTACCCGCTGCCTGCAGCGCAGTTAGACCGCTTCTTCCTTAAAATATACTTCGGTTACGTAGACGAGCAGACGGAAATGGACATATACCGCAATTATCTTGGTATACAAAGTAATCTTGAACACGTACAGCAGGTGCTAAGCATGGATGAGATATTATTTTTGCAGGATGAAACGGAAAAGGTTTCTATTCATGATGAAATAATTGCAGGGGTAAAGAATATTGTACGCGACACCCGTGTACATGCTGATATTCTGCTGGGCGCCTCAACCCGCAGTGGCATTACCTTTTTAAAATGCCTGAAGGCGTATGCGCTGGTAAACGGCAGGACATTTGTTACCGAAGACGACCTGCAGCACCTTACCCCTGCGGTGATTGACCACAGGCTTATTTACCGTACTAAGGAGGCAAAGCAAAAAGCCCTTGCGTCTATCCTGGACAAGGAACTGAGCAGGCTGAGCAAGCTGAAAATAAATAGCTAAGAAAAACTGATAAAAGCAATTAATATAACATTTGGGCAGGGATGACAGACGCACTAGTACATATAAAAAAAAGCAGCAGCGGCTATTGGCAGTATGTTGGATTATTAATTATTAATTGCTTATTGGTTACGGCCAGCACCTTTGCGCAGGGCAATGATGCAGCACGTTACGAAATTGATGCCAAGCGTATGGGTGTTAATCCTACCGATAAAGACGCCTTGCCGAGAAGCCGGGAATTTTTAAGGCTTGACAGCACATATTACGTTGGATGGATGTATGAAGGCTTGTATAAATGGGACAGGAGCGCCGATTATCTTGGTTATAGGAATGCCATACCTGCTTTACGCAGGGCTTTTGTGCTTATTCAAAAAGATTACGGCAGTATGTTTCGCCACCTGTTTGAGCCTGTAAACCTTACCCAGCCAAACTTTCAGCGATACGGCGACCTGAAATATATTACCAGCGCCCTGAAGGAATGTTATGATAACATTGAAATGCCTGATTCAGTAATGTGGGTGGCCAACAGTTATGATAAATTTAATTTCCCGGTTGACGAACTGGGAGTTAATACTATTAAAGCCTGGACATATCACCGTAACC
>DASZUX010000092.1:0-2143 GCA_035547455.1 Chitinophagaceae bacterium | reverse complement strand
TAACATAGTTTTTTTTGCAAAACTTTCTTTTACTCAACTCTCAATGTAAATGTGCATGCTGCCGTGGCTTTGGCATTATCAATAGCTTTTATAGTAATGTCAAAATTTTCTTTTTGCGGTGGTGTGCCGGTAAGTGTTTGCCCGGTAAAATGCAGCCACTCCGGCAACGGGCTGCCGTAACTGGTTGTTGCTGTGTACGCAAGTGTGTTGTTTCCGTCGTCATCATAAAAAGTATTAGCGGGCAGGGTAAACGTAAACAACTTGTTTAACCCGGCTTTCTGGGTGGATATAGAATCTTTTACATAAGGCTCAAAGTTGGTATGTTTTAATTTTTCAAGCAGGTTATCAAACCGCACCCAGTATAATGAGCAATCCCACGGACCATGCCCGTAGCTGTAAAACAGGTATTTGTTATCCGGCGTAACGTACTCGCCCCAGCGATGAGCCTCGCCGTAATTAATAAGCGCCCCCAGGCTTTTGGGATTGGTCCATGTTCCGTCGGGCTTGTGGTAGCTGATAAATATTTCACATTCATAATCAGGTTTTTCTTTGGCGCTGATGAGGATGTACGATTCATCTGGCGCTACAAAAAAATCGCCGTCAAACCCGGGTGTATTCATAGGCTTGCCTAAAGTAGTGATGGAAGTATCGCCACTGGACAATGGCTTTGCCATGCACACATCATAATAACTGAAGTTATTGGCAGGCCCGTTTATGTTACTTGAGGCATAAATGTTGCCGCTGTTCGTTATCATAAAATCATACAGGCCGTAATCTCTTTTTATAGCGGTATCAGGGGCGCTCCAGCCATTGGCTGTACGGTGCATTTCCATTACACGGCCTTTACCGGCGCCAATCAGGTAAAGCGTATCGCCGCTTTGTGTAAACGATGGGGCATAAAGTTTTTTTACAAATGTTGATGGGCCTGTCCATTTTATACCATCGTATTTGCACACCTGCATTGTCTCGTCGTTGCTGCTGAACCACGTATTGTTGCGGGCATAATAAAACTCCTTGCCATCAGCAGAAAAAGCACACCTGTCCATAGAAAAGAAGGGAGAGTCATTGATTATACCAGGTGCAAATTTTACCGGCGTATCACCCGGCGGCGTTTGGCCTAAGTACGCCTGCGGGCTGCTCCAGAAATCACCGCCTGTTTTTTTTGTTTGTGTGCAGGCAAACAACACGGTTGTGCAATATGCCAGCAAAATGTATTTGCTTTGGCTCATCATTTTACTCATAATTTTAAAATTGTTTCAGGTAAGTAATTTTGCTTATCAGCGCCTGGTTGTTTAAGGGGCTGTTCTTATAATTTGTTTCATTATATACAATGTACAGGTAACTTAAAGGTGCAAACTGCCAGCTAAGCCTTGCATTAACCTGGCCCTGCTTGTCATACGAGTTATATTGCCAAAACGCAGATAGCTGCCATTGCGGGTTCCACGCCAGTTTTAACTGCAGCGAATAAATGCTTGTTTTAATATTTAATTCCTCCTTGCCAATATGCTGCAGGTTGTCAAAACTGTAATTGCCTGTTAAGGCAATAGCCGGGCTGGGGGCTAAGCGTAATCCTAATGTTGCAGCCTGCATCCTGCCATCGTAATAAGTACCAAAGTTGTAATCAGCCCGCATGGATATTTTCTTTGATGGGTCGGTATTATAAGTAAGTTCATGCAGGCCATACGAATACCGGCGTTTCTCTATGGGTAGCCCCAGTACGCTAAAATCAAAATCAATATTTTGCCAGTTGGGGCGGTATGCGTATTGTACCACGCCGCCATTATTTAGAATGAGATAGATGGGGTAGATGTATAAATAGCCCTGCTGGAATTTTAGTGTTGATGCCTGCTGGTAATAGTTAATATCAAAGCCGGTCTCCAGTTCCCGCATCCAATGCCATTTTTTTGGGCGGATGGAGAAAAACTCTACACTCTGGTGGTACAGAACATCGTTCTGAAATACAAAGCCCATACCCGGTGTATAAGCGGCGCTTATATACTGCGCCTGGTAATACCAGAAAAACTTATTGTTGTAATACTGTATTTTAAAATTGCCTGCAATGCCCGTGCTATCCCTTCCTTTATCTTTTGATGCGGAAAGCAGGTATTGTATGGTAAGTTTGTTGTTGGGCCGGATGAGGCCA
>DASZUX010000091.1:0-2298 GCA_035547455.1 Chitinophagaceae bacterium | reverse complement strand
AAAATGTATAGTTTTCATTAGCGGTACTCTTTACAGGTTTATTATACGCTATCTCTTTTTTTGCAATACCGCAGGCTTCCAGCCTGTTGTATTTAAGGTTTACATCGTAATAGTCATTAATGCTGTCAACACCCACAACAGAATAGCCCTGGCCAAGCAGCTTGTTTGCCAGGTGAAAACCTATAAAACCGGCTGTACCGGTTATTAAAACATTCATGCTTCATTTAATTTTTGCTGCGCTTATGTTACCCATAAGCAATTTCAGGCTGCAAGTTAAACAGTAACAATTACAGCACGCAATAAATTAATTTTTAATGTGTATTATTGGCAATAAATGTAAAGCTTGTGACATTACAGCCCTATTAAGGTATAAAACGCTAAAATAACTGCCGGCAATTACTTAAGCTTCTCAAGGTAAACGCCATAACCGCTTTTAAGATAAAGCTTGGCTAATTCCGCCAGTTTTTCCCTGTTGATAAAACCCATTCGGTAGGCAACTTCCTCTATGCATCCTATTTTTTTTGATTGACGCTTTTCTATTACGCGTACAAATTCACTGGCATCAGCCAGCGAATCAAACGTACCGGTGTCAAGCCAGGCCACGCCCCGGTTCATAACGCCTACCTGCAGTTTACCCTGTTGCAGGTAAACCTTGTTTACGTCGGTTATTTCGTATTCGCCACGGGCAGAGGGTGGAATATTTTTAGCAATTTCAATTACCGAATTATCATAAAAGTACAGCCCCGGTACAGCATAATTCGATTTAGGCTGTTTTGGTTTTTCTTCAATGGAAATAGCTTTAAATTTTTCATCAAACTCTACTACACCGTATCGTTCAGGGTCATTCACTTCGCAGGCAAATATGGCCGCTCCCTCCACGTTGTTAAATGATTGCACAAGCTTACTAAAGCCTGAGCCATAAAAAATGTTGTCTCCCAGTACCAGGGCCACTTTGTCATTGCCTACAAACTTCTCTCCTATTACAAAAGCCTGCGCCAGGCCATTCGGCTTCTCTTGTATGGCGTAATGGAAAGAACAGCCAAGTTCGGCGCCATTGCCAAGCAGGCGTTTAAACTGGTCATTATCTTCCGGGGTTGTTATTATAAGTATCTCTCTTATACCTGCCAGCATTAATACTGAAAGGGGATAATAAATCATTGGTTTGTCGTAAATAGGCATCAACTGTTTGCTTATCCCTCTCGTAATCGGGTAAAGTCTTGTTCCGGAACCGCCCGCAAGAATAATTCCTTTCATTGACTATAATTATAAGGTTTGCATAATTTGTTGCAGCGTAGGGTTTACTTTATCCTTTTCTGACAAAATCAATTCTTTTTCACCTAAACGCCAATCAATCGCAAGTTGCGGGTCATTGTACATCAGCCCGCCTTCTGCCTCTTTGTTGTAATAATTGTCGCATTTATAAAAGAAAACTGCAGTATCGCTTAATACAACAAAACCATGGGCAAAACCACGCGGTATAAATAACTGGGTGTGCGACGTAGAGGAAAGTTCAATACTGTAATGTTTTCCAAATGTGGGGGAGTCTTTTCGCAAATCCACTGCAACATCCAGCACTACACCTTGCAGTACCCTTACAAGCTTTGCCTGCGCCGCATCCCCTTTTTGAAAATGCAGGCCACGCAATACCCCATGCATGGATGTGGATTGGTTGTCCTGCACAAAATCCGCATCAACACCGCTTAGCTCATAAAAGGTTTTGCGGTTAAAACTCTCAAAAAAACCGCCCCTGCTGTCGCCATATACAGTATCGTGAATAACAAAACAACCGGGTAGCGGGCTGGCTTCAATCTTCATATTACCTGTTGCTGTACTGTGTTTCGTAATAATGTTGATAATTTCCGCTTGTTACATGCTGCAACCATTCTGTATTTTGCAGGTACCAGTCAATAGTGCGGCTTAGGCCTTCTTCAAAAGTTACTGAAGGCTTCCAGCCAAGTTCCCGGTTAAGCTTTGTGGCATCTATGGCATAACGCAAATCATGACCAGGTCTGTCTTTAACATAAGTAATCAGTTTCCCGCTGGTGCCTTCGGGTCGCCCAAGCTTTTCATCCATCTGCTTAACCAGCAATTTTACAAGATCAATATTTTTCCATTCGTTAAACCCGCCGATATTATATGTTTCGTGGTTTTTTCCCCTGTGAAAAATAACATCAATGGCGCGGGCATGGTCAATTACAAATAGCCAGTCTCGCGTATTTTCACCTTTACCATATACCGGCAGAGGCTTATTGTTGATGATGTTATTGATGAAGAGCGGGATAAGCTTTTCGGGAAAAT
>DASZUX010000090.1:0-3595 GCA_035547455.1 Chitinophagaceae bacterium | reverse complement strand
ATTGCCAAATTCAACAATTTTCCGTCCGAACAAAAAGCGAAAGCCAATAAACGGGTGCTTGTGCCTTTTTTTATTGTACTCATCATCTTTTTTGTCCTGGAAATAAGCCCGTTGCGGCAATAAAAATAATTACCGGCTATAAGCTATGCATATAACTTCCGGAGCTTTTACCCGGCTTCGCACTTACTTCTTCATCATTGCCACAAACTCGTCAAACAGGTAGCGGCTGTCATAAGGCCCGGGGGTTGATTCAGGGTGATATTGCACGCTAAACGCCGGTTTATTTTTCAGGCGAATGCCTTCAATACTCTCGTCGTTCAGGTTAATATGGGTAACCTCTATACCCGGGTGGTTTCTAACCGCCTGGGGGTCAACGCCAAAGCCATGGTTTTGCGTGGTAATTTCGCAAATACCGTTGGTAATGTTTTTAACAGGGTGGTTAAGCCCCCTGTGCCCGTGGTGCATTTTAAAAGTGGGTATGCCATTTGCCAGCGCTAATAACTGGTGGCCAAGGCAAATGCCAAACACGGGTTTATCTTCTTCCAGTATTTCTTTTAATGTTTCCACGGCGTAAGGCATGGCAGCGGGGTCGCCTGGGCCAGTGCTTATAAAATAGCCGTCAGGGTTGAACTCCTTCAGCCTCCTTGCGGATGTTTTAGCGGGGTGCACCCTTACGTGTGCGCCGCGTTCCACAAGGCTGGTTAATATATTGCGCTTTACACCGTAGTCAAGCACTGCTATTTTAAGCCGGGCATTGGCATCGCCAAGTTCATATTCTTCATTTGTGCTCACCAGGCTGGCAAGCTCCAGGCCGTCCATATCAGGCACAGCATCAAGCTGTTTCTGCAATTCTGCCACATCTGTAATTTCTGAAGAAATAATGCAGTTCATTGCTCCTTTTGTACGTACATGGGCAACCAGGGCGCGGGTATCAATATCTTCAATCGCCACTATATTGTTGGCCTTAAGGTATTCGTCCAGTGAGCCTGTTGCTTTGTAACGTGAAAACTTCTCTTCCAGGTTGCGCCCTATAAGCCCGCGTATTTTAACACTGCCACTCTCCATATCTATGCTGTTTACCCCATAGTTGCCAATGTGTACATTATTCATAATCAGCACCTGGCCGTAATAGCTGGGGTCGGTAAACACTTCCTGGTAACCCGTCATACCCGTGTTAAAGCAAATTTCACCGGTGGTGGTACCAATCTTTCCGAATGCTCTGCCGTAAAAAACGTTTCCGTCGGCTAATAGTAAAATGGCTTGTTGTTGCGCGTTGGGCATTATTGTATAGGTGTTATTTTTTCGGCTGCAAAATTCGCGTTTAATTTCTAAAAATCAGGCAAAAATTTCGCACCTCTGGCTTTATAACCCTTACTTACTTTAATATTTGCTCAATTAAAGCCAGCTCTTCGGTACTAAATGCCAGGTTATCAAGGCAGCTAACACAGTCGCTTAGCTGTTGCGTTTTACTTACGCCAATCAATACACTGGTAATGCGGGGGTCTTTCAGCACCCATGCCAGCGCCATTTGTGCCAATGTTTGGCCGCGTTGTTGTGCCAGTTGGTTAAGCTTTGTTATTTTGTCTATCTTTTTCGTGCTTACTTCCTCCTCCTGCAAAAAGCCATGGGGCTTGGCCGCCCTGCTGTCTGCCGGTATACCACCTAAATACTTATTGGTAAGCAGGCCTTGTGCTAATGGCGAAAAAGGTATACAGCCAACACCTTCTTTTTCAAGCACGTCCAGCAGCCCGTTCTCCACCCAGCGTACAAACATGCTGTATTTTGGCTGGTGTATAAGGCAGGGGGTGCCTAAATCTCTTAATATTTTTATTGCCTTTGCAGCCTCTTCAGCCTCGTAGTTGCTTATACCAACATATAAAGCTTTGCCCTGGCGAACAATCAAATCCAGCGCAGTCATGGTTTCCTCCAGCGGTGTGCCGGGGTCAGGCCTGTGGTGATAAAATATATCAACATATTCAAGCTCCATGCGTTTAAGGCTTTGGTCAAGACTGCTTACAAGGTATTTTTTACTTCCCCATTCGCCATAAGGTCCTTCCCACATATAATAACCGGCTTTGGTGCTGATGACCAGTTGGTCGCGGTAGCTTTTAAAATCTTCGCGCAGCAAGCGGCCAAAATTTTCTTCAGCGCTGCCGGGCGGCGGGCCATAATTATTGGCAAGGTCAAAATGCGTAATACCGTTATCAAACGCAAGGCGCAATATACTGCGGCAGTTTTCCAGTACATCTACATGGCCAAAGTTGTGCCACAACCCAAGTGAAACAGCCGGCAACTTAAGACCGCTTTTTCCACAACGGCGGTATTGCATACCCGTATATCGTTTCGCATTAGCTACATACATAGTGCAAGGTTTTTGCTAATGTAGGCACTGTTACCCAAGTGATAAAATCAAACTGGCGGCCAGCCGTTTTATCGCCGCCAGGTAAAACCACTGCCGCCTATATTATTGCCGGGAGGAATACAGGGAGGAAAAAGGAGGACAAGGGAGGAACGACTTTTACATTAATATATTGATTTTTAATTAATTATGAATAAAATTGTAAAATTTTACAACAAATTCAACCTGTCTTATTACAATCAATCCCAGGCCTTTTCCGCAATGTCAATGAACTAACGATAAATATAAAAACAGGCCGGGTGTCTCACTTTCCGGGCAATTTTATTTTGCGCCCTGTAATATCTTTTTTGAGGAGGAAAAAACAATGCCGGGCTGCTGGCACGGTTTTTACGCTTTTTAAAACAAACCTCTAAAAACACTACAATGAACACTAACAGACTTTCCGCCAGCATGGCTGCAGCACTTAATGCTCAAATGACAAAAGAAGCCCACGCTTCGCAAATTTATATTGCTTATGCCGCCTGGGCCGCAGCACAAGGGTACGACGGCATTGCTAACTTTTTATTTCGCCACGCCCAGGAAGAACGAAACCACATGATGAAATTTTTGGAATACATACTGGAAAGAGGAGCAGAAGTTAAAGTAGAAGCCATACCTGCTCCCGGCGATAACCCTGCAAGTGTGTACAACTGCTTTGAAAAAGTGTTTACCCAGGAAGTTGATAATACCAGCGCTATTTATAAAATTGTAAAGCAAAGTTTTACTGAAGAAGACTGGGCCACATGGCATTTTATGCAATGGTTTGTAAAAGAACAAACCGAAGAAGAAACCCTTGCAATGAACCTGCTTGACAAAATAAAAATTGCCGGTGGTGAAAAAGCAAACCAGGCTGCGTTATACGAACTGGACCGCGACCTGGAAAAAGCCCCCGACGACGCAAAGCTGGCCGAAGAAGCTACAGCGGAAAAACCGCTGTAGCGTTATGGTTAACCGGTTAACCAACATTTGTTATTTTTTAGTGGCGTGTGTATTGTGCAGGTTAAGCAGCGGCAAATCCACGGCAATAAACAGGTTGTAACGTACGCCGGAGCTTTCTCCTGTCTTTCGCATTTTTTAGAAGATTGATGTTTTAAGGCTCTGGAAGTATTGATTTTATTGAGTTTTTGTTTTAAAGTTGGGTGTCCCGGCGTAAATTTCTGGCATGTTTATCAGGAAAAAGAAGAATAAAAGCGGAGT
>DASZUX010000089.1:0-2017 GCA_035547455.1 Chitinophagaceae bacterium | reverse complement strand
CTGTTATGGGCACCTGGTGAGCGTGAAAACTACCTTCTCTGGGTACGCCGTCAATTTCTTTTGGCCCTGTCCAACCTTTTGGGCTTCGCAGTATAATCATAGGCCATGCAGGGCGCTGGTAATTTTTGTTGTTTTGTGCGGCTTCTTTAATGGCGCTTATTTCTTTCAGCACCTCATCCAGTGTGTCCGCCATCAGCCTGTGCATGGTACTGGGGTCGTCTCCCTCTACAAACCTTGGTTTCCAGCCATAACCCAAAAACAATGCGTTTAGTTCGTCATGGCTTATCCTGGCAAGTATGGTAGGGTTGGCAATTTTAAAACCGTTTAAATGCAATATGGGCAGCACTACCCCATCGGTTAAGGGGTTGAGAAACTTATTAGAATGCCACGCCGTTGCCAGCGGCCCGGTTTCAGCTTCGCCATCACCTACCACGCAGGCAGCAATTAAACCGGGGTTATCCAACACTGCACCAAAGGCATGACTAAGAGAGTAGCCCAGTTCGCCGCCCTCGTGTATGGAGCCCGGGCATTCAGGTGAAACATGTGATGGTATCCCGCCGGGAAAAGAAAACTGCTTGCAAAGCCGCCTTATCCCTTCCACATCACGACTTATGTGCGGATATATTTCAGAATAGGTACCTTCCAGGTAAGTGTTTGCTACCAGTGCCGGGCCACCGTGGCCCGGGCCTGATAAGTATATCATGTTGAGACCATACTGTTTTATTACCCGGTTGAGGTGAACATAAATAAAATTTTGCCCCGGTGTAGTGCCCCAATGTCCCAGCAACATCCGCTTTATATGTTCCGGTTGCAGCGGTTTGCGTAACAGCGGGTTGTCCTGCAGGTATATCTGGCCTACCGAAAGGTAGTTGGCTGCGCGCCAGTAAGCATTTATTTTATTGATTAGTTCATCATTAACGGGCGTTTTGTTTGCAGTGCCGAAGTTTTGCATACCAGTAATTTATTTTCGCAATAATAGTTTTTTGGTTAACCGTGCCATCATCAACTCTTCATCTGCAGGTATTACGTATATTTTTACAGCACTTTGCGGGGATGATATACATGTGCTGCCTGCTTTATTGGCTTTTTTATCAATATCAATACCAAGATGCTGCAAACCTTTACAGGCGGCATGCCTTATTTCAGCAGCATTTGCGCCTATACCCCCTGTAAACACAAGGGTATCAAGCCCCTGTAAAACGGCCGCATAAGCGCCGATATATTTTTTTATGCTGTAGCAAAAAAGGTTAACTGCCTGTTTTGCTTTTGCATTTTTAGCGGCCAGCAATTGTTGCATATCCGCACTTATGCCGGATACACCCAACAGGCCCGACTGCCGGTTGATGAGCGTATTAAACTGCGTTGGCGACAGCCTTTCTTTAGCCATTATGTACCAGGCTACACCAGGGTCAAGGTCGCCGGTGCGGGTGCCCATCACTAGGCCGCCGGCCGGTGTGAACCCCATAGAGGTATCAACGCTTTTGCCATTTTTTACCGCTGTTATACTTGCCCCGTTGCCCAGGTGCGCTATAACAACCCTGCCCCTGCCTTTGCGTTGCCTGTCTGTTTTTTTAAGCGCATACATTATATAGGTATAGGACAAACCGTGAAAGCCGTAGCGTTTTATACCTTTTTTATAATAGGCCTGTGGCAAAGGCAGCATTTGCGCCACCTGGGGTATGCCGGCATGAAAAGCAGTATCGAAACATACTGCCTGCCGTACCCCCGGCAGGTATTTTGCCACTGCTTTTATTAGCATTATCTCGCCGGGCAGGTGGGTAGGATCAAATGCTGTAAACTTTTCGAGTTGCTTTAACAACGCAGGGGTAACAACCTGTGGTTTTGTATAATGCAGACCCTGCACTATACGGTGTGTTACAGTTGTAACCCCGGTTAATAGCTGTTCCTCCAGCAGCCGGGTTAATAAATACCGGGCTGCTCCCGGCATATCTTTTACGCGTACCGGCGTGACCTCTCTGCCGTGTATGGCGAGATTGCAGTTCTTCTGCCCTATATT
>DASZUX010000088.1:0-8167 GCA_035547455.1 Chitinophagaceae bacterium | reverse complement strand
TACCTGCCATTGCATGCCCAGTTGCTTAATCACTTCTTCCATAGCGCGGCCTATGTCCTTAGCCAGTGCACGTAACGGTGTTACCCATAAAAGCTGCAGCCCGCTATGTTTTTGTGTTTGATATGTTTTGGGATGTTCGTTGATGAATTGTATAACACTGCCTAAAAAAACAGAAAATGTTTTACCACAACCCGTAGGTGCATTTACCAGGCCGCTTCGGTCATTGATAATGTGCTGCCATGCGTCTTCCTGGAACTGGAAGGCGCGGAAACTTTTACCCGCCAGCCATTGATGGATGATTTTGTAGCCTATGGTAGTGTGTAACTGCAAAACGGTAGTGAGTGATATTACGGTAAATAATAAATTACGCTGCCCGGCAACTTACAAAGTTTTTAGATATTCAATCAATGCTTTACGGGCATCGCTGCTCAAGGCATCACCAAACGTGTGGCCATAATTGCCATAACCGGGTAATGTTGTGTTATATACTTTTTTAGTGTCAGCAGACTGTTTTGCTTCATACTTCCAGCCCACTTTATCATAATCATATTCCGGGTGTTTAAAGTCGCGCTGCCAGTAAGCAGGGCGCAGCTTGCTGTTTAATAAAGCCTCCAGCGTTGGTACTGAGCCATTGTGCAGGTAAGGTGCTGTTACCCATATACCGTCCAGCGGCGGGGCAATATAACCGTTGTAACTTTCAAGCTTTGCGGCATGGTCGCCTTTTGCATACCAGCTTTTATTAAACCAGTTTATAAACTGGGGGTTTTGATAATTGCTTTTAAACAGCATTGAGTCTGTCCGCACAATGCTTTCCGGCACCAGCAGGTTAGGGTATTTACCTTCATCACCATAATCGCCGTGGCATCGGCTGCAGGTAACAATAAAAACTTCTTTACCTTTTGCTGCAAGCTTAGTATCTACAGGGTAGGGATATTCAGGTGGCTGAATGGATTTTATGTATGCCAGCACGTCTCCAAAATGCGCCGAAACATCTTTTGCTTCAGTTGTATCTTTTACCGTAAGTAAATTACTCAACATTAAAAAAGTACCAAAGTCACCACGGCCAAAACCGTTATAGAACATGGCATTTTTTTTCTTCAGCATCCACCACGCAGGCACATCGGTAGGTATTACTTCCGCAGGTATATCCAGCAACGTACTGTCGCTCCATTCCAGCGTTTCCGGGTTGCGGTGGGCTGCTAATACTGCAGCAAGCCGGTCTGCCGCGTTTACGCCCTGCACTTCAGTCTGCAGCAAAGGGCCGATGGTTTTTAGTGAGCGTATGGCAGCCTCGGCGGCTTCGTACTGGTTATGCGAAAACAGTTTCATTACCCCTGTAGCCGCTTTAAGATACCCGCTGTTGCTTTGCATTGACATGGAGAAATCTGCCATTGAATTGCCAAGCCCTATTACCAGCTTGCCATTAAACACCTGGGCATGGCATTGCAGGCAGTTAGGTACTACTATTTCTGCACCATTGGGTGCCTTTACCAGTGTAAAATCATATTCAATTTTTGCATTTTTCCCATTGCGCCCAAGCTGGTTGGCAGTGTCTTTGCCTACAAGAAATTTGTAAAAGCTAAAAGGCAGGCCGCTGCGTATATAATCCCCGTTAATTAGGTAATCATAACCCTTTTGCGCATCGCCGGTGCGCTGCCCGCTGGGCGGGATGTACTGCAGTAATTCGGGGTCGCTGTTACCGGGTGTTTTTTTATTGATGGCTGCAACGCTTATAAAAATACCACAAGCCACCGCTACCATCACTATCCACTTTTTCTTACTCATAGCAACAGCAATTTCGTAATAAAACAGTTAATAAAAAAATGGGGTTATCTTTCTTTGCTGCCGTACAATGCCAGCATTTTTTTAAGGTCTTCCAGCGTGTTTATTTCATCAGCCGTCTTATCCCTGCGCCACCTGCTTATGCGTGGAAAACGCAAAGCCACCCCGCTTTTATGGCGGCTACTGGCAGCAATGCCTTCAAACGCAATTTCAAATACCAGTTCTGGTTTTACTGTACGTACCGGGCCAAATTTTTCCAAAGCATTTCTTTTTACAAAACTATCCACCTGTGCAAACTCTTTATCTGTAAGCCCTGAATAGGCTTTGGTAAAACTTACCAGCTTATCCCCATCGCGCACGGCAAAAGTATAATCAGTGTACAGGTTGCTTCTCCGGCCATGGCCTTTCTGTGCATAAACCATTACTGCATCAATGGTAAAAGGGTCAATCTTCCATTTCCACCAATCTCCAACTTTGCGGCCAACCTGGTACGCAGATGATTTCCGCTTAAGCATCACACCTTCAGCAGATAAGCCGCGCGATTTTCGGCGCAGTTCAATTAATTCATCCCAGGTACTGTGACTGATAACCGGCGAAAGCCTTAATACCGGGGTGTTTAACTGCGCATAAATTTCTTCCAGTTTTTGCCTGCGCTGCCAAAGCGGTTTTTCCCTCAAGTCTTCATAGTTATATTCCAGCAGGTCGTATGCAATAAAACCGGCGGGCGCTTCCTGCAACTGTTTTTTGGTTACGTTTTTACGGCCTATTCTTGTTTGCAAAAACGCAAAAGGCAGCGGCTTAAACCCCCATTCGTTAGCTGCTGCTTCAACACAAATTATCTCACCATCAACAACGGTGCCGGCCGGCAATAACTGTTGAAGTATGTTATATTCAGGAAACTTCTCTGTCATCAATTCTTCCCCGCGGCTCCATACAAACAACTCATTGCTGCGTTGTATTATTTGCCCGCGAATGCCATCCCATTTCCATTCTGCCTGCCATTCAATGGTATCGCCTAACGCTGTAACATCATCTTCCAGTGCATAAGCCAGGTAAAAAGGATAAGGCTTTGATATATCTGCCGTTTGAACATGTTCGCTCAATAACTCTGAGAAGGTTATGGTGGAAGGATCCCATTTGCCGCTGATACGGTGGGCTATTACAGAAGCGCTGAGGCTGACCGATTTTGCCAGCGCATTTACCATTAGCTTTTGCGATACCCCAATGCGAAAGCCGCCTGTAAGCAGTTTGTTAAATACAAACCGTTCATCCATAGTCATTTGCAGCCAGGCGGTTATTATAAATGAACGTTTTGCCGCTTCGTCTTGTTTTTCAAAAGCAGCAAACTGCTGCATATACCAAGCAAGCGATTTTTTTTCCCCGGCCGGGACTTCGGCTACCGGCAACAGTAAAGCTATGGTTTCTGCAAGGTCGCCTACCGTGTGGTAGCTTTCTTCAAACAGCCATGCCGGGTGGCCTGTAACTTCAATACACCACAGCGGCAGGAGGCTTGCGTTAATGATGCGCTTGGGTCTGCGCCCGCTGAACAATGCAATTACCCAGACTTTATCGGGGTCCGGTGCTTTTTGAAAGTAGCCGGCAAGAGCAGACAATTTATCATTGGTTTTTGTAGAAGTGCCCAATGCCGCAACCAGCGAGGCAAACAGGAAAAAGCCACTTCCGTCAGGGGGCGCAGGCAATAGGTTAATATTTTCCTGTGGCTGCATAATGGTTAACTACCTTTTTGTGTATTTATTTCAACCGCCGCGGCAGTTTCTTCTTCATCGCTGCCATATTCTGTTTTCACTTCAGCACTCCAGGTACCAGACTCTGCTAAATACCTGCTGAATGCCGACTGAAAGCCATGTGTAACATACACTTTTTCCGCACCTGTGGCTTTAACAGCCTGCAGCAACCCTTTCCAGTCTGCATGGTCGCTTAAGGCAAATCCTGCATCAACATTACGCCTGCGCACATTACCGCGTACCTGCATCCAACCGCTGCAAACACCCAGCTCATAAGGCAAAAAACGCTTAATCCATGGTGAGCCTTCCGCACCAGGCGGAGCAATAATAATAGCATTTTTAAGATCCCCTTTAGGTGTAGCAGGCGTTATATAATCCACACCCGGCTGTGTTACACCTGCTGCAATAAGCGCCTGGTGCATGTTGTATATAGCGCCATGCACCCATATTTTTTCATGCAGGGGCTCAATGGCCTTAATAAGCCTTTGAGCCTTGCCCAGGCTGTAAGCAATTAACAGACTTGCCTGGTTATGCTGTTTATTATGCGTTATCCAGTTGCAGATGTTATCATAAATTTCCTGTTGGGGAAGCCAGTTGTAAACAGGCAGGCCGAAGGTAGATTCAGTAATAAAGACATTGCATTTAACAGGCTCAAAAGCGCCGCTTATACCATCGTCTTCTACTTTATAATCACCACTTACCACCCACACCTCGTTGTTATATTCTATGCGTACCTGCGAGGAACCAATGATGTGCCCGGCGGGGTGAAGTGATACTTTTACACCATTGATATTCAGCGGCTCATTCCACTCAACCGCTTCATAATTATTATTGCCAAGCCTTGCCTGCAGTAATGGTTTTGTAAGTGTATGGCACAGGTAATATTTGTTGCCGGGCCTTGCGTGGTCGCTGTGGGCATGTGTAATAATAGCTTTATCCACAGGCTTCCATGGGTCAATATAAAAGCCGCCTGCAGGACAATACAGGCCAGCATCGGTAAAAGTAATTAATGTGTACCCAGAAAATTTTACAGTTTGCGCATTACCAACTTCCCCTGCGGATGTTTGCATTTCATAATCACTATTATCATTTGCAGCAGGCATATTCTTTCATGGTTATCAACTTACAGGAGCAAACAAAAAATCAGTTTACAGATTTTATGCTTCCCCCCGCCATTTTTACAAAATACAATTTTTTATTTTCAAGAAAATCCGGCACGTACGATGATGTTTTTAACCTTACGGGTTTAAAATTGTACTGCGTGGATAAAGCAAATGAATTGTCAGACAGGTGACTGAAAAGGCTGTCGCGATATTTAATAAGCAGGTGCGTAAAGTGGTACACCTGGTCAAAGCCTTTAAACATCATGTCAGTAGGCCGCCCATTGAATTTAGCACGGTACTCGTTGGACAATGAGGCTACCAGCCCAACTGTTCTATTATAATTGTATGGTGTTGAGTAAACGATATTTACATTTTTGCAATCTTCGCTGTACAGGGCATCCATCCCATCCCATGTAGGCATACCCACTACCGTAAGCAATTTTGAAGCGCCCGAGTTATTGATGGTTTTTAAAAGGTTTGTACCAAAATCAACATTAAGGCTACCGCATAATATAACACCATCGTCCGTACTGTCAATATGCGCCCATACATCACCAGCCTGAAAATTATCAGGAAGTTCAACCAGCGTATATTTAAGCGGTGAGTAGGCTGATTTCATGGCATCAAAATAAGCTTTGATGCGCTGCTCCATACCGCCTTTTTTTGTAACGTAATAAATTTTTGTGCCAAGGTAGGTCCGTTCAATATAATTATAAATACCCTGCACGTGTGTTTTAAGCGTGCTGTTTACAATGGCAAAATAAGGATTGCCACTAACGCCAGCATCGTTTGGGTAGGTGCCCGAAATGAAAGGGATATTATGGCTGAATGAAAACGCTGAAAGTTGCTGTTGCTCTACTGCGCTTGACAGGAATGCGATGATAAGCGAAAAGTTTTTACTATTCATCTCTGCCTCCAGCATGGGTGTGGTTTGATAATTTTTCTTTGTATCGTACACCCATACTTCAACAGGTACATTTTCCTTTTGCAGCGAGTCAACAGCCATCATGGCTCCGTTATAGAAGTCAAGGCCGGGCAGCATATATGCAGGTAAAGAAATGCCACTGGTAAAAGTGTTGCCGGTAAAAACAGAATCAATATATAAAGGGGCTAAGATGGCAATACGTACAGACGCGGGCTGCAGTGTATCCTGAGTGACAGTAACAACGCTATCGGTTTGGGCAAAAGTTTTTAAGGATATAAGCAAACAAGAAAAAAAGGTAACAAAAAATGCAAGATTTTTTTTTGCCATAAGAACGAATTGGTGATAAATACGCCGCAAATATGATGCCTGCAACGGAATATTTTTGTTAAAACATATTGCGCAGCAATTCCGCCGGAGTTATAAAAATACGTTAGCATGAGAAAACCTCATGCCTGTCAAACCGAGGTCAACACTATTCCCACTCAATGGTAGCAGGCGGTTTGCTGCTTATATCGTACACTACACGGTTTATACCCCGTACATGGTTAATAATGCCAGATGATACATGCGCAAGAAAATCGTATGGCAGGTGCGCCCAGTCTGCAGTCATACCGTCAACGGATGTTACTGCGCGAAGGGCAACGGTATATTCGTATGTTCTTTCGTCACCCATTACACCCACACTTTTTACTGGCAGCAGTATAGTACCGGCCTGCCAAACGGCGGCATAAAGGTTGTATTGCTTAAGTGCATTTATATAAAAATCATCGGCTTCCTGCAGCAGTTTTACTTTTTCTTCTGTTACCTCGCCTAATATACGTATGGCTAGCCCCGGCCCCGGGAAAGGATGACGGTTTATCATGTCTGCCGGTATGCCAAGCTCCAGGCCAACCTTTCTTACTTCATCTTTAAATAAAAAACGCAGCGGTTCAACAAGGCTAAGGTGCATTTTTTCCGGCAGGCCGCCCACATTGTGATGCGATTTAATGGTTTGTGAGGGGCCGTGCACACTAACGCTTTCAATAACATCAGGATAAATGGTACCCTGGCCCAAAAACTTAACGCCGGCTACTTTAGCAGCTTCCTGCTGAAATACATCAATAAATAGTTTTCCTATTGTTTTTCGTTTTGCCACGGGGTCTGTTTTGCCTGCAAGCTCCCCATAAAATAATTGCCTGGCATCAATGCCCGTAACGTTAAGCCCCAATGTTGTATAGGTGGAAAGCACCTGTCCAAATTCATTCTTGCGCAGCACCCCGTTGTCAACAAATATACCGTGCAGCCTTTCGCCAATGGCCTTACTGATAAGTGTTGCCGCTACGGTACTATCAACACCGCCGCTCAGGGCCATTATAACATGGGCATCGCCTATTTGCTGTTTTAGTTGCTCAACAGTATCGTGAATAAAAGAAGATGGTGTCCAGTCCTGCGAACAGCCGCAGATATTTACCAAAAAGTTTTTAATAATTTTCTTCCCTTCAATGGAATGGTACACCTCCGGGTGAAACTGTATGCCGTACAACTCTTTGGCGTTGCCGGAGTCTTTCCTGAAGGCGGCTACAGGTATGCTATCGGTAACGGCAAGAATTTCAAAGCCTTCAGGCAGTTGGGTGATAGAGTCGCTATGGCTCATCCACACCTGGGAGTGTTCCGCCACGTCTGCCAGCAGTAAATCGTCTTTTTTCTTCTCCAGTTTTGCCCTGCCATATTCACGTTTGTTAGATTTTTCCACCCTGCCGCCAAACTCTTTTGCGGTTAGCTGTGCGCCATAACAAACCCCCAGCACAGGCAGGCTTTCAATCATGGCGTGAATATTTACTGTTGGGGCGTTTTCCTCGTTAACGCTAAAAGGGCTGCCGCTTAAAATAATACCCTTAAGGCCCGCCGTATTAAAAGGCTTGTTATAAGGTATAATCTCGCAGTAAACATTGGCCTCTCTTACAACGCGTGCAATTAACTGGGTGTACTGGCTTCCAAAGTCGAGGATAAGAATCTTTTCTGTCATAGTGAAGGTATGGCGGAAATGCGGGGTGCACTTCCCGTTGCAATTGAAATTGCGCGCAAAAATACGGTTTTCCGGGCAGAGGGGTGCTGAAAATATTGATACGGCAAAATGACTGCTTAATAAACAATTGCCGCAAAACAGTGTTAAACAGGCTTGATATGTAAACGGGGGTGTTTTTAAGTTTTTTAAAAGGTTTTTACGGTTGTTTACCCGCATGTTAAGTTTTACTAATTTTAACCACGCTAAAAAACTTGTTTCATGGGAAAAATAAAAACGGCCATTGCAGCAGCAGCAATTGTATTTACCCTGCCCGCCTGCGATTTTATAAACATTGAAACCATTCATGGTAATGGTAACCTTACTACAGAGACCCGCAATATCTCTTCAGCTTCTTTTATTGAGTCACACGGCTCGTTTGATGTTGCTATTATTCATGGCGCCTCGCCCTCGCTTAAAATTGAGGCAGATGAAAATCTTATACCTTACATCATTACCGAAAATGAAGACGGCAAACTGGTAATACGCACGAAAGACCATGTAGGCCTGAGCAGCAACAACCCCGTTAAGGTGTATGTAACTACTGCTGAAATAAACGGGGCATCACTCA
>DASZUX010000087.1:0-7428 GCA_035547455.1 Chitinophagaceae bacterium | reverse complement strand
ATAAAACGTTGTAAAAACAACAGGAAAAATAAAATGGCTGATAAAGACATACGCTGGATACAGCGGTTTAATAACTACTGCAAAGCGCTTAAGCGGCTTGGCGAGGCTGTTAACCTTGCCGAAGAAAGAGCCCTCTCGCCGCTTGAGCAGCAGGGGCTTATACAGGCTTTTGAATTTACTTATGAGCTGGCATGGAAAACCCTGCAGGATATTTTACGGGAGCACGGCAGGCCAAACGACAATGGCGGTCCCAATATAATTATTAAACAGGCCGCGGCCGATGGCTACATTAATGATGAGGAAGTATGGAAGGAACTGAAAAAGGCAAGGGAAGACTGCGCCCATACCTACGAGGAAGAAACAGCGAATGAAGTGGCGGAGGCAGTGATAAATATTTATTACGGTGCGTTTATACAATTGGAAACAAGGCTGCAAGTAGAAAAAATAAATACGGAGAAACAAGGATGAAATTTGGTTTGGATGATAGCATAATTGAAAAGCTGCAGGCCGTGCTGGAAACCTGCCCAAAAATTGACAAGGCGTATATTTTTGGCTCCCGCGCCAAAGGCAATTACCGGGCAGACTCTGATATTGATATTGCAGTAAAAGGCTATAACATAACACTGGATGATATTATTAAGTTGGGCGTTGCGTTTGAAGAAAATAGCATTACCCATACAATTGACCTGCTGGATTACAACAACATAAAAGAACCCGCACTGGCAGAACACATTGACCGGGTAGGCATTGAGTTTTATAGCAGGTGGAAAGAATATAAGTTTTCTGATTTTGTTGAAATTAATCCAAGTGTCAGGTTGAAAAATGGACAAGAATATTCATTTGTCGAAATGAAAGATTTGACTGATGGGAATAAGTTTTGTTTTCCAAATGAGATCCGAAAGTTGTCTGGTGGGGCAAGGTTTCAAGAAAAAGATACTTTGTTCGCAAGAATAACTCCGTGTTTGGAAAATGGCAAAATTAGTCAGGTAAAGGGATTGCAAACCGGCGTAGGCTTTGGATCAACCGAGTTTTTTGTCTTTAGAGGAAAAAAAGATATTTCAGATAATGATTTCGTTTTTTATTTATCGCGATGGGATGAAGTAAGAAATTTTGCAGAAAGCAATTTTGTAGGCACTTCTGGAAGGCAAAGAGTACCAAAAGACTGCTTCGAAAATTTAACGCTATTTCTTCCACCCCTCGCTGAACAAACCGCAATCGCCTCCATCCTTAGCAGCCTTGATGATAAAATTGATTTGCTGCACCGCCAAAACAAAACATTGGAGGATTTAGCCGAAACACTGTTCAGGCAATGGTTTGTGGAGGCGGATACAGAAAAAACCGAATTGGGGAAAGTTGTAAAAACATCTTCAGGTGGAACTCCATCCCGTTCGACAATTGAGTATTACAATAGTGGAACAATAAAATGGGTAAAGTCAAAAGAATTGAAAGGTGACTTTATTTTTGATACTGAGGAGATGATCACAGAAGATGCGATTAAGTACTCGTCGGCTAAACTACTTCCTAAGCATACGATTCTTATTGCAATGTACGGAGCAACTGTTGGCGAATATGGGATATTGGCTGAGCCATCAAGTTGTAACCAAGCAATTTGTGCCTTACTTCCAAACGAAAATTATCCTTACACCATATTGTTTATTATTGCAAAGCACTACAAAGAAAATTTAATTGGGTTAGCTGTCGGTTCAGCTCAACAAAATATTAGCCAAGAATTAATCAAACAATTTGAAATACCCAGCTCAACCCAAAAAATAAGAGAATTTCACAACGCAGTTGCAAATATGTTTGAAAAAATAAAAACCAATCAAACTCAAATCCGCACTCTCACCCAACTTCGCGATACGCTGTTACCCAAGCTGGTAAGCGGCGAAGTGAGGGTAAAAATGTAACTTCAACCTGCAATGCAGCCCATTAACGAAAATACTATTGAAACTTTCGCAATCGAAACCCTGCGCAACCTTGGCTGGTCGTACACGCATGGCCTTGCCATAGCGCCCGGCGCGGAGCTGGCGGAGCGGGAAAACTTTGAGCAGGTGGTATTAACGGGCAGGCTGCGCAAGGCGGTAGCCATATTAAACCCCGGCATACCGGCGCACGCACAGGAACAGGCAGTGCAAAAGGCATTGCGCATTTACTCGCCGGAGCTGATGCACAACAACGAAACCTTTCACCAGTTACTGGTGGAAAAAGTAAAAGTGCCCTACCGGCAAAACGGCTTTGAGCGCAGCTATGAAGTGGCATTGATAGATTTTGATAACGTTGCCAATAACGAGTTTTTAGCCGTAAACCAATACATTGTTATTGAGAAAAACCAAAATAAGCGGCCTGATGTGGTGCTTTTTGTAAATGGTATTCCCCTGGTGGTAATTGAGCTTAAAAATGCGGCGGGCGAAAAGGCAACCATACGCAAAGCGTATGAGCAACTGGAAACATACAAGGCCACCATACCCGGCCTGTTTACCTACAACGCGGTGAGTGTAATATCAGATGGGCTGGAGTGCAAAGCCGGCACCATATCATCCGGCTTCAGCCGCTTTATGCAATGGAAAACCATTGACGGTAAAAAAGAAGCCTCGCGCTTTGTTCCCCAGTTGGAAACAGTGCTAAGGGGCATGTTTAACCCGGCAACCCTGCTTGACCTTGTGCGCAATTTTATCGTTTTTGAAAAAACAAAAAAAGAAGACGCCGCAACAGGTATCACCCAAATTGAAACCATAAAAAAGCTGGCTGCCTACCACCAGTATTTTGCCGTAAACAAAGCGGTGGAATCAACCATCACTGCCTCCGGCGTTAACGGCAATAAAAAAGGCGGCGTGGTATGGCATACACAAGGCAGCGGCAAAAGCCTTAGCATGGTATTTTATGCAGGCAGGCTGGTTACAGCCGCTGCCATGCAAAACCCTACCATTGTGGTAATTACAGACAGGAACGATTTGGACGACCAGTTATTTGACACCTTTGCAGCGTGCAGGCAGTTGTTAAGACAGGAGCCTGTGCAGGCCCAAAACCGGGAACACTTAAAGCAATTGTTACAGGTTGCCAGCGGCGGCATTGTATTTACCACCATTCAGAAGTTTTTATCGGAAGGCGAAAAATCAACCTGCGGCACACTTTCTGAAAGAAGGAACATTGTGGTAATAGCCGATGAAGCCCACAGAACACAATACGGCCTTGCCCCGGTGGTGAAGGATATAAAGGACAAGCAAACAAAAGAGGTAACGGGCCAGCGCATTGCCTACGGCTTTGCAAAGTACATGCGCGATGCGCTTAAAAATGCCACTTACATAGGCTTTACGGGCACCCCTATTGAAAGCACGGATATTAGCACCCCGCAGGTATTTGGGCAATATGTAGATGTATATGATATTTCTCAGGCTGTGGCGGATGGTGCAACCGTGCGTATTTATTATGAAAGCCGTTTGGCAAAAGTTAATTTAGATGAAGAGGGCAGGCGTTTGATAGAAGAGTTTGACGCGGAGCTGGAACACGACGAAGAACTTACAGACAGGCAAAAGGCAAAGGCCAAATGGACGAAACTTGAGGCTATTGTCGGCAATATTCACCGTGTAAAAAACCTGGCACGCGATATAGTGCAGCATTTTGAACAAAGGCAAAAAGCATTGGATGGCAAAGGCATGGTAGTGGCCATGAGCCGGCGTATAGCCGCCATGCTGTATAATGAAATAATTGCGTTAAGGCCTCACTGGCATAACGAAGACCGGCGTAAAGGAGTAATAAAAGTAGTAATGACAGCATCCAGCGACGAAGGGGCATTGCTGTCAAAATTTAAAACCACCAAACAGGAGCGGAAAGAGCTTGCGGACAGGATGAAAGACCCTGCCGATCCTCTGCGTTTGGTAATCGTGCGTGATATGTGGTTAACGGGTTTTGATGCGCCTTGCTTGCATACTATGTACATTGATAAACCTATGCGCGGCCATAACCTTATGCAGGCCATTGCAAGGGTAAACCGTGTATTTAACAATAAGCCCGGTGGTCTTGTGGTTGATTACCTTGGTATAGCTTCCGACCTTAAAAAAGCGCTGTCGTTTTATGCTGAAGCCGGGGGTAAGGGCAGCCCAACGGAAGGTATAGAAAAGGCTGTTGAACTGATGGGTGAGAAATTTGATGTTGTGCAGCATTTTTTTAATGAGAAGGCAAAAACGCAGCAGGATATTCTTGTGGAGGAGCCCGGCGCTTATTATGAAAATAGTTTCAGCTTTAATTACCGCAGGTTTTTTAATGCTTCGCCACAGGAGAAAATGGCCATTGTACTGCAGGCCGAAGAGCATATATTAGGTTTGCAGGATGGCAAGGAGCGTTTTATAAGGGAAGTTACTTTATTAAGCCAGGCTTTCGCCCTGTCTATGCCCCATGAAACGGCGCTTGCCATTATGGATGATATAGCTTTTTTCCAGGCCGTAAAAGCCAGGTTGGCAAAGTTTGAAAACACGGGCGGTGGAAAATCGGATATTGAAATAGAAACAACCATTAAGCAGATTGTTGACCAGGCACTAAGTTCAGACCGTGTTATTGACATTTTTGAAGCGGCAGGAATTGCAAAGCCTGAAATATCGGGGCTTGAGATATTATCGGATGAATTTCTTTTAGAGGTAAAAGGGATGAAGCACCAAAACCTGGCTTTCGAGTTGTTAAAAAAACTGCTTGCCGACGAAATAAAAACACGTTCAAAAACCAACCTTGTAAAAAGCCGCAAGTTGCTGGAGATGCTGGAAGGGGCGATTAAACGCTATCAAAACAACTTGCTTACCACTGCTGAAATTATACAGGAACTCATAAACATTGCCAGGGAAATTAAAGAAGCAGATAAAGAAAATGAGCGCCTTGGGCTGACAAAAGATGAGATTGCTTTTTATAATGCATTGGAAGTAAACGATAGCGCCATAAAAGTGTTGGGCGACGAACAGTTAAAAGACATTGCAAGAGAGATAACCGATAAGGTAAGAGCCAATGCGACTATTGACTGGACCATACGCGAAAGCGCCCGCGCAAAGCTGATGGTGATAGTAAAAAGAACGCTTACCAAATGGGGTTACCCGCCGGACAAACAGGCAAAGGCAATAGAAACTGTACTAAAGCAGGCTGAATTGATGGCTGATTTATTTACGAAAAGTGGTTATTAACCCCACGCCCCGCTGGCGCAGGTCTCCCGGCCTGTATCTAAAGTTTACTTATACCGCAACCTTCACCTGCTTCCCGGCTGCTTTTGCATTTACATCAAGCGCCAGTTTTCTTGCAGCAATAAAAAACAATATAATTGCTATTGCCCCAACAACAATTATGCATGACATACCCCAGCGCAGGGATTCTTCGCCCATAGAGGGCTTAAGCATATCGCTTAAAAAACCTACCGTTAAAGGCCCCAAACCCAACCCTATTAAATTAATGGCCAGGAAAAATATTGCCGAAGCAACAGACCGCATTGATGCCGGCACCAGGCTATGGGTAACCGCCAGCGAAGGCCCTAAATACATGCTTTGCAGCGATGCGCATAAACCTATGCATAACACCGCCGTAAAATTGCCGGGAAGAAAAAGACCGCCTGCCGCAAACAGCAGCGAAAGTATTATAGCGTATGCCGGGATGGTAAGATACCGCCGCTTATCTTTTTTACCAAAGTAATCCGTTAGCCAGCCGCCGCCAAAAGAGCCGATAGCGCCGCCTATACCAAGCACAAGGCCAAGTGAACGGCCGGCATCAGCCTTTGTCATTGCATGAAGCCTTATAAGAAATGAGGCGGCCCAGTTTAAAAGACCGTATATACAAAATACGTGCAGTGCTGCCCCTGATGCCAGGTATGCAAATGTTTTTGTGGCAAATAAATGTTTTAAAACTACAGCAAACGAATGGGCATCCTGCCCCGGTGCAGTATCTGTAGCGCCGCGCCGCGGCTCCCTTACACAAACCTGGAATAATATGGAAAACACAACACCAGGTATGCCCAGTATAAGAAAGGCCGTCCGCCAGCCAAGCACCTGGTTTAAATACCCGCCCATTAAAAAGCCGATAAGTACCCCGAAATAAATACCCGATGAATAAATGGAAAGCGCTGTGGAACGTTTTTGCGGCGGAAAGTAATCTGATATCATAGCGTGTGCAGGGGGGCTGCCACCGGCTTCACCCACGCCTACACCAATACGGGCAAGCAATAACTGTGCAAAATTACGCGCCATCCCCGAAAGGGCTGTCATAGCGCTCCAGATGGCCAACGAAACTGTAATGGTATTCCTGCGGTTATGTTTATCAGCATACCGCGCTATAGGCACCCCGAGGCCAACGTAAAATATGGCAAACGTAAAGCCCGACAATAGCCCCAACTGGGTATCTGACAGGCCCAGGTCTTTTTTTATGGATTCCTGTAACGTTACAAGCAACTGGCGGTCAATAAAATTAAAAACATACACCAGTGTAAGCATGCCCAGCACAAAATACCGGTACAGGTTGGTGGTGTCCCCGCCTTTATTTGTTTTACTTGCCTGCATAAATATTTAATGATATTGTAACGATAAATAATGTGCGCGGGTTTTATGGCTAAGCTTCCTGCATACCGGTATCACAAAATGAAGATAACATTTAAAAAGTCATCACAAAAGCCTGTAACCAAATTCCAGGCAAAAATTTGAAGCCCCATTTTTTACGGCCGTTATGCGGCATTATACAACGGTTACTTTTTTAATAATTTCGGTAAAGCAGGCTGTTTTAGCAAAACAAGCAGTTTTATTCGTTTTATATTGCGCACGAAATACAACATGCCATGAAACTTAAAATACTGCAGCTCATCCTTTTGGTGCTTTTAGTACAAACCGGCAAAATTCAGGCACAAACTGCTTTTAATAAAGGCATACATAAAATAAACCATGTTGTGGTTATTTATATGGAAAACCATGGCTTTGACAACCTGTACGGGGAGTTTCCCGGCGCTGACGGGCTAAGTAATGCAACAAAGGAGAACCTTACACAGTTAGATAAAAACGGGCAGCCTTATACTACGCTGCCACAACTAAATGGCGGTTATGTGCCTGCCAACCTGCCAAACGGTTATTTTAATATTGACCAGTATATACATTCAGATAAAGAAACGCCCGATGTTACCCATGAGTACTACCGGGAACAACTGCAGATTAACGGCGGTAAGATGAACAAATTTGCAGCGTATAATAGTTCCGCAGGCCTTGCCATGGGATATTATAAAACCGCAATGCTGCCTTTATATAGTATAGCAAAACAATATACTTTATGCGACCGCTTTTTTCACAGCGCATTTGGCGGCTCATTTTTAAATCACCAGTGGCTTATTGCTGCTGCTACCCCCGTTAATCCCCATGCGCCTGCTGCAGTAACCGCAAAACTTGATTCAACCGGTAAACTAATCAAAGGCGGTGCCGTAAC
>DASZUX010000086.1:0-3578 GCA_035547455.1 Chitinophagaceae bacterium | reverse complement strand
CCTAAGCAGCAGCACGGCAGTAAGGCTGCTGCCGCCAATAGCAATAAGGCATATTGTGCCGGGTACGAAAAAATTTGAAAATGGCGAGTTGGCAAGCATCAGGGGATGCATCCTGAACAGGACGCCGGTGGGATAAACCATCATATCAATCCCTGCAACAATGGCGGTAACCGCAACAAACAGCAAAAGACATAATAACAGGAGCCTGCTTATTTTCATACAAAAAATTATGCGGGGTTAACAATATTCATCCGCCTACACAGCCATACTGAACATTTTGGTGTGCTGCTGGCTGGCAGTATTGCGATACCGGTCAAATGCGTAGCATATATTGCGGATGAAGGGGCGGCCGGCCGGTGTTACATTAATTACAGGCCCGTCAATAGTTATCAGCCCGTCGTCCTGCATCGCTGCAAGCTCGTTAAGGGTATCATACCCCAGCATTACCAGGTCGCTGGGCTGTAGCACTGTACTGTTGCGGCATGCAATATTCAGAATGTGATTTTTTACAGCAGCATCTTCACCAGTTAAAAAATATCCCTTGCAGTAATTGAAGCTGCTTTCCTGCAGCCCGCGGTAGTAGTTTTCAAGCTCTTTATGGTTTTGGGCATACGCTACGCCAATATCGCTGATGGCGGATACGCCCAGCCCCAGCAGGTAATTGGTATGGGTTGTGGTATAACCCATAAAATTTCGGTGCAGCGTACCGGCTTCCCATGCTTTGTATAAGTCATCACCCGGCAGGGCAAAATGGTCCATGCCAATGTCGGTATAGCCTGCATCCAGCAGCATTGTTTTCCCTAACTGGTATAATTGCATTTTATCTGCGGCGGCGGGCAGGTTGGTTTCATCAAACAACCGCTGGGCCCTTTGTTTCCAGGGCACATGTGCGTAGCTGTAAAATGCAATGCGGTCTGGCTTAAGATTTATTACCTGGTTAAATGTTTTTTCAAGCCCATGCAATGTTTGAAAGGGCAGGCCGTAAATCAAATCAAAGTTTACTGATGTATAACCCGCCATCCTGGCATTATATGTTGCCTGTTCCACGTTTTCAAAAGGCTGTATGCGGTTAATTGCCCGCTGCACAAAGGGGTCGTTATCCTGCACACCGTAGCTTACGCGTGTAAAGCCGAGGCGGTTAAGCGTAAGCAGGTGCTGCATGGTAGTGTTATTGGGGTGACCTTCAAAGCTAAACTCCTTTGCAGGGTGTATAATTGCTTTATCCAGCAACGCAGTAAGCATTGCATACAGGTTGGCCGGCGAAAAAAAAGTAGGTGTACCGCCGCCTATATGCAATTCCCTTATTACAGGCTTTTCGCCAATTAAATCACAGTACATCTGCCACTCGCGCAGTATGGCCTGCATATATTCTTCTTCAACACTGTGGTTGGTAGTTATGCGTTTATTGCAACCACAATAGGTGCAAAGGCTTTCGCAAAAAGGCAGGTGAATGTAAATGCTTATGCCGGTGTTTTTGTTACCGGCATATTTTTCACGGGCAAGTTGCTGCCATTTTTCCAAATCATCAAATGAGTGCCAGTAGGGTACGGTTGGGTAGCTGGTGTACCGCGGTACAGGCTGGTTGTATTTAAAAGCAAGGTGTGCAGGTTGTTTCATATATCGCAAACCTAACAGCATGCAATTACTGAGATATTGAAGCACATCAGCCTGCAACATGATTTTTATCAGGTAAGAAACATTTCGCCTATATACTGATTAAAATCAGGTTTTACCACTTAAAAACAGTGTTGTTTTGTGCGTAACATGCAAGTATAAGCAGTGCTATGTTTATTTATGATAATACATTTTGATAAAGACCGTAAACTTGAAGATATACAGATTGATTTTGTCACTCAGTTTCCGTATCTAAAACTGGTATTTGCCCCGGTAACTAAAGGCAGCCGGCAGGGCAGCACCACCATTTACAGTGATGCTACGGTTGGCGATTTGAATACTATTGTGCAGCCCGGCAATATTGATGTTACAGGTAACATGACTGTAATGGAACTGGAAAAAACATTTGCTGAAAAAATAGGAGCTTCTGTTAAAGTATTAAGAAAGGCAGGCAATATATGGCTTGAAACCAGCATTACCAGCAACTGGACGCTTGCCCGCCAGAACGAACATGCTCACGAAATTTCAAACTCCCGCGTTTTTTAGTACAGCAGGTGCTGCAGTTTTTCAGGATTTATTATACGTATTTTACCTTCAACTGTTTCAATCAGTTTCTCGGTTTTAAAATCACTTATAGTGCGTATAAGCGATTCTGTGGCGGTGCCAACATACTGTGCTATGTCTTCCCTTGAAATGTTCAGTTGCCTGTTGCTGCCTTCTTTATTAAACTTATTGTATATGTCAAGCAGGGCTTTGGCAACTCTTTTACGCAGCGATCCGTAAGCCAGTTGCATAAGCCTTTCCTCTTTGTCCTTTACATTTTGTGCAATTAGCTTTATAAAGGCAGATGCAATGCTAATATCTTTATACAGCACATTTAAAAAATCGTCTTTGGGTATCATCAGCATTTCTGCATCTTCCAGTATTTCCGCGTTTTCGTCATACAGGCTGTCTTCCAGCAGCGGCAGGTAGCCCATAAAATCGCCCGCAGTGTACAGGTTGGTAATGTACTCCTTACCATCTTCGTGTATGCGAAAAGTTTTAATCTTGCCTTCTGTAACGTAATACAAAAAGCGTGGCCTTTTACCTTCAGTATATACTACCTGCTTTTTGGCAAGCCTGGTACTGTCATACTTGCTCATATTAATATCCAGCAGGCCGTTGCCATTCAGTTTCTTAATCAGTTCGGTGGCGCCTTGCTCCCCGGGGGCGTATTTTTCCTGCAGTATGTCGTATTTTTTTAGCCTTGTTTCTACAGCGTTCAGCAACTCCATATCATCAAAAGGCTTCATAATATAATCATCTGCACCCATATCCATTCCCTTGCGCATATCACTGCGCTCGGCTTTGGCAGAAAGAAAAATAAAAGGGATGAGCGATGTCTCCTCGTTACGCCGCAGCATGTGCAGCACGCCGTAGCCGTCAAGCTCGGGCATCATAATATCGCAAATAATAAGGTCCGGCTTTTGTTTCATGGCCAGTTCAAGACCTTTTTTGCCATTTTCGGCAGTAAGGGTCTCATAGCCGGACAGCGTTAAAATTTCGGCGATATTCTCTCTTATTTCGTTGTGGTCATCAATAATTAGTATAGTGCGCATAGTTGCAAAACTTTGATAACAGCAAACCTAAAAAATATTATGCATTGCAACAATATATAGGTTTTTTGTTACAAAAGATGATAAAAATCAGTTTTTACGGTGAGGCCTGTCAAGGTAATCCGTTCATCGCCATTCTACTTTCGGGCAATATTTTTTTATGGCGGCCACTACCCACACTAAAATGCAATGCTACCACTGCGGCGAAGAATGTAACGGCAGCATACAGTTTGACGACAAACCATTTTGCTGCGATGGCTGCAAAATGGTGTTCAGCCTTTTAAACAACAGTAATCTTTGTACTTATTATGACCTTAACCAAAACCCTGGTGTTAACCGCAGGAAAGAGGTGCGTAAAGACAAGTTTGC
>DASZUX010000085.1:0-4450 GCA_035547455.1 Chitinophagaceae bacterium | reverse complement strand
TACTCTTCGCCATGGTAAAAGCGCCTTGGGGAAAATGATTCCCATCGCACACCAGTAATACTTTTCGCATAAAATATATTTATCAGGTTAACTGAACATTAGTAAAAGCGCCCTTTACATTGCTATAGCTTTTATCATCTTTGTAAAAACTGAAAAGAAAATAAATAAAATATTGCAACCATTTGCGCTTGAGAGATGGTTGTGCAACCAGGGCGATTAACTCGGCATGTTCTATTTTAAAAATAATTGTAACTCTTTCAGCGCCTGGGTTGGCTGTTTCAACCGATGCACTTCCGTCAGCATATAACCAATATTCTGCGTTTTTTTTATAAAAACGCAGTTGCGCAGGAAAAGCAACATCCGCTTCTCCGCCTTCGCTATAAAAAGGCCTGCTAATATCAAACAATAAAGCACCTTTTTCATTAATACCAGATAACACAATTATTTCCGCAGGGTACCTTACGAACCCAGCGCTAAAATTGTAAAAAATTGCGGTCTCAAGAACTTTTGCATTTTTGATTATCAATTGAAACCTTGCATCTATAATACTATTTATCATAAACTGCAAATTGACCCGGTTTACTTACACCATCAATGACGGGTATCAGCGCCAATCATAATTTTCGTCAAAAAAATCAAGGATGTGTGTTAGCATACAGGCTTCGTCAATCATGTTTTTGCGCGGCACAACGATGTACTTATTCCATCATTATCTGTTTACTAAATTGTTGAACAATTTAAAGTATAAAGGGGGCTATTAATAATTGTTCAATATAACAAATTGCAAAGGACGCAAATATATTTTCATGTAGCAAAGTGCATTCCCGCGGAAACATGTTTTGTATAATGGAAACTGGGCTTCGGTATTAAATCCATATAGTGAGTGCAGTTGTTTTATTTTATCATTTTTGCAGCTATTGAGTAATACAAACTTCTCCTTTGGCTCCGTAGCAGATGTATTATAGAGAATTACTGTTTCCTTATTACCTGATATTTTCGAAAATGCGAGTACATCTTTATCTTCGGCTGCAAAAAGCAATTCAGATACATAGTCGCTTACATTATTTTGATGAATCGTTCCATTTTGCAAGGTTTCGTGGGTATTCCACAGGTCAGCTAACAAGCCGCTTTCTCCAACCTGGTTACATACATCTGCCTCCTGCATAAAGCTTGTATCAATTTTATACACAGGCATATTATCTAAACCAAAAAGCTTAAAAGCATTTCCGGCTATTACTTGTTGCGCGGCTAATTTTTTGGGTTGCCGGCCATTGGTTCGATTATATCTATGCTTGCTGATTCCTGGCACATCGCAACTTTCGTACGCGCCTATTTTTTTAAACAATATATCTGCTTTTGTTAAAGGCTGTATTGCAAAAAACATATTAGCTGTTTTTATAGTGATAAGTTTTATGCAAAAAAAAAGCTGGGGCTGATAAACAAATATGATTTTCGTCACCGGCTTCACTGATTATTCACCCATTACTATTCACGCCTCCGATAACCGTCATAAAGTTTTACCAGTTATTGCTGATGATTGTCAACCATGCAGCTGAGTACCGTCATTCTTTACCCATGGGCACTTCATTACCTTGCTGTATGCCATGCTGCTTATATTCAAAAATGAGTCAGCATGGCGGTTAATTTAACGCTCATAATTATGAAACTGCTATTGACCGGGATGCTTACCTTTATCACACTAACCTCTGTTACCTCTGGTTTACTTATGATTACTTTACCGGAAGGAAAAGTGTTACACTTTAATTATTTTGACGAAACCGTTCCCGCAAAAGATTTGCTTTTGCCGGGTATTTTACTAACCTGTAGTGTTGGCCTGGTAAGCGTTATTGCATTGGTAAATAACATATACGAACTGCCCCGCCAGCTTAACTGGGCTATAGCCGCAGGAGGTATAACTATTTTCTGGGCCATGGCGCAGGCCTTTTTCTCATTAGTACCCGGGTGGATAGACATAGTATATGCTGCTGTGGGCATTGCTGAAACACTTGCCGCCTGCCAGTTAAAAGGTCTATGGGTTGTTTAGCATTCCAATCCCAGGGTGGTAAGTGGCATTAAAGGTTTACTAGCACTAGGATAGAAGAATTGAGAAAAACTTCTGTGCTATCTATTACTGCTCGAATCTATTATTTGTATAGCGCATGTTTATGACAGGACTGCCGGAAAACGAATCGTGAAAGAGGTTCCTTGGTTTACCTTGCTTGTAAATGTTATATCACCCTTCAGCAATTCAACATATTTTTTAACTATATTCAAGCCAAGGCCGGTTCCTGGTATGTTCATGGCATTAGTCGCTCTAAAAAATTTCGAAAATAAATTTATTTTCTCGTTCTCTGGTATCCCTATGCCATTATCTTCAACTTTTATAAATACAGTCTTGTCAGTAAATTTAATGTCAAGAAAAATATCAAGACCTTCATCTGAATATTTTATTGCATTCGAAAGCAGGTTTAGCAGCACGTTCTTCAATATCTGCTTGTCAAATATAATATATTTTTCACCATCATAAGAAAAGCTAATATTCTGGCCGGGCTTGGCCAGGGCTTTTATATCTTCAATAACATCCAGCGCAAGTTCATAAAGGTTATACTTTTCCGGGCTGATTGTTACCTGCCCCTGCTCCAGTTTGTCAACCGACAAAAAATCATTTAATATATCCGCAAGGTGTTTCACTGAATTTTTTACCCGTTCAATATGTTTATTTCTTTTATCTTTTTGCTCATCCTGGTGATAGATTTCAATAAGATTGATACTTGAGAGAACAGTTGCTAAAGGGGTACGAAACTCGTGGGCGGCGGTTGAAACAAAACGTGACTTCATATCGCTAAGCTGCTTTTCGCGCTCAAGCATTTGAGTTAATTCAGATGTACGGCCCATCACCCTATTTTCCAATTCAGCATACTGTTTTTCCATAGTTTCATACATTCTCAAAAACTCAATAAACATTTCGGCGCTCAGGGCATAAAGTTCCATTCGTTTCAAGGCAGTAGCCGGCGGAGTACCTGCTTCGCTAAAATGAGTGGAAATCATTCCAAGAGGATTGCCATCACGGGTTAACAAGGGAGTTGACACTACAGCCCTAAAACCGCTCTTACGCGCCATTAACGCGTTTTCTTCTGCCCATTCTTTTTCAGTGTCCGATATGATTATTTGACTCCGGGTTTTCAGGGCGATGCCACAGCTACTGGAATCAAGCGCCGACACTTCACGAAAGTAATCAAGAAAATTCTGGTCAAATCCTTCATGAGCAACTATGTGAAGACTTTGTCTATTGGGCTCATAAAGCTGGACGTCCCCTTTAGCAGCCTTGGTAAGCGTGATTGACGAGGTTAGAATTTCAGCCAGTCCTTCCTGCAAGTTCGTGATACGCCACAAACGATTTCCCGCGTCGTTTAGCCATTTAAGTTCCGCTGCTTCATTTTCGAGAGCTGTATTAGATGCCTTTAGGGCGTTATCTTTTTCCTTTTGTTCAGTAATATCAATGCAGCTTGTTACTACGTGTTTCTTTTGTCCAATCACAAGTTGTTCGGCAGAAACAAGCACGTAATACTTTTGATTTCTTTTTGTTTTGAACTCTGTCTCATAATTTCTCAATACGCTTCCTTCCGCCATCATTTGTATCCAGTCGCTTCTCGCATTAATAGCAATAGCTTCAAGTTCCGAAAGTTTTTTCCCAATAAGTTCTTCCCTTGTATAACCGCTAAACCTGCAAAAAATTTCATTCACATCCAGGATAATACCCGTCTCAAAATCTGAAAATATTTTAGCTTCATTGCTTTTGTGAAATACATTGGTGAATTTCTCCTCCAGTAATACCTTTTCTGTCATATCGTTTATAAAAACAACTCTAATATTATCATCAGCTTTTGAATAAGGATGTAGTTCTATCCTGACAGGAAACATTTTTCCGTCTTTTTTTTTAGCGATTAACGAAGAGTCAGTGCTGGCGTTTATCATTGCCGATGCTTCAGGAATCAGCATTTCTATTGGTTGCCCTATAATTTCAGCAATAGCATAACCAAAGATAATTTCAACAAATTTGTTTGCAAGTTTAACTTTACCATCCCCGGATACAATTACAATACCCACCATTTCACACGCCAATAATGCCCTGAACCCCTCTTTGCTTTCTATACGCATTCTTCGTTTTTTTTGACAGAATATATTACTACAAAAAATTCACTGGGGGCAGTTTATAAAGCTAATATTTTTTTAGCGTAGAAAAAGTGAAAAAGCACAGCTCTTATACTATTGTAAAAACAGCCCGGCTATCTTAAAGCCTTGCGCAATATGTGTTTTAACACAACCAATAAAGTTAGCTTTGATACTCGTATAAAAATGTAAACATTGAAATTCAAATACTCTCGCAAAATTTACAATTACTGAAAAAAATATTTTGATTGATTTCATTTTTTGCACTTACCTTTCTGCC
>DASZUX010000084.1:0-7481 GCA_035547455.1 Chitinophagaceae bacterium | reverse complement strand
CCAGCCTCCACCGCCGGAACAGCGAAAAGAAGGCCGTAACCACGCGTGGCAGCATTTGCATAATAACGACATTATCTCTATGCCAGACAAATGGGAGTATCCATGGTATGCTGCGTGGGATTTATCTTTTCACTGTATTGCACTTGCGATGATAGATGTTGCTTTTGCAAAAAGGCAGTTATCGCTGCTTACAAAGGAGTGGTATATACACCCCAACGGGCAATTGCCGGCCTATGAATGGGCATTTGGCGATGTTAACCCGCCCGTGCATGCCTGGGCCACCTGGCGCGTGTACGAAATAGAGCAAAAGGCAAATGAAGGCAAAGGCGACATTCCCTTTCTTGAATCAATATACCATAAGCTGCTGCTCAATTTTACCTGGTGGGTTAACCGTAAAGACGCAGGTGGCAACAATATTTTTGAAGGCGGTTTTTTAGGATTGGATAATATAGGCGTATTTGACCGTAATGCGCCCCTGCCAACAGGCGGCTATATAGAACAGGCCGATGGTACAAGCTGGATGGCTATGTACTCCCTTAACATGATGCGTATTTCGCTGGAGCTTGCCAGGAATAACCCTGTATACCAGGACATGGCCACCAAGTTTTTTGAGCACTTTTTATACATAGCAGGGGCAATGGCAAATATGGGCGCTGAAAACACTGGTTTGTGGGACGATACAGACAGTTTTTTTTACGATGTGCTTAAATTACCCAATGGTAAAAGCGAAACACTTAAAGTACGCAGCATTGTGGGGATATCGCCGATGTTTGCGGTAGAAGTGCTTGACCATAAGATGCTGGAAGAACTGCCGGAATTTGCGGCGCGTTTAAAATGGTTTTTAGAAAACAGGCCCGACCTGGCAAGCCTTGTATCACGCTGGCAGGAAAAAAGCGGTGAAGAAACACACCTGCTGAGTTTGCTGCGCGGCCATCGTATGAAAAAGATTTTAACAAGAATGCTGGATGAAAACGAGTTCTTGAGCCCCTATGGAGTAAGGGCGCTTTCAAAATACCATAAAGACCACCCCTTTGAAGTATGGGCAGACGGCCATAAATTTAGTGTTGAATATACTCCCGGCGAAAGCACCACCGGCGTTTTTGGCGGCAACAGCAACTGGCGGGGCCCTGTGTGGATGCCTGCCAACTATCTTATTATTGAAAGCCTGCAGCGTTTTCACTATTATTATGGCGATGACTTTAAGGTAGAATGCCCCACCGGCAGCGGGCAGTACCTTACGCTGAACGAAGTAGCAGCGTTTATAGGCAAGCGCCTGGGCGGGCTGTTTTTGAAAAACGAAAATGGCGACCGGCCTGTAATGGCAACTTACGGCAACCTGCAGCATGATGCGCATTTTAAAGATTACATACTGTTTCATGAATATTTTCACGGTGATACCGGCCGGGGGGTAGGCGCTAGCCACCAAACCGGCTGGACGGGCCTGATTGCAAAGCTGCTGCAACCAAGAATAGTGGAACAATAGAAAAAAATACGGTGCATGCAGTGATGTATATTGCTTATTTATATGGAATTGGCAAGTGCAGGCATCTTAGCTGGTAAACCCAGCCATGAAATATATTACCGTTGTGCTTGCGGCAGCCTTTTGTTTCCAGCACCATATTCAAACTCCCGGGCAAGAATGTGTTGTTGCAAAAAATTACAATATAATGCCGGCTTACAATGCTACCCGGGCACATATTGCCGCGTTAAAGCAGCATATAATGGCCGCGCACATAAACGATACTGCAACCCTGCAAAAATATTTTGTGAGTGCCGTAGCCGATTCAATCATTCCATACTGGTATGGCACAAAGTGGGATTTTGATGGAGTAACACAAATACCGGGAAAAGGCGCTATTGCCTGCGGGTATTTTGTAAGTACCGTTTTAAGAGATGCAGGGCTTAAATTAAACCGGGTTGCCATGGGACAAAGTGCATCAGAAACTATAACAAAGCAGCTTGCCCGGAAAAAAGACATTAAGCTGTTTTACAATAAGCCACTACCGCTTTTTATAAATTACATTAAAGAAAAAGGGTTTGGTTTGTACCTTGCAGGGCTTGATTGCCATGTGGGTTTTATACTCAACGACGGAAGCGATATATGGTTTATACATTCCAAATGGTTTGCAGAAACAGCCGTTGTAAAAGAGTTGGCGGCAACCTCTTCAGTATTATACTATTCCAAATACAGGATGATTGGCAAAATAAGCAATAACAAAACGCTGCTGTTGCAATGGCTCAGCAATTAATGCACGGGCGTTCCTGCAACAAAAACATAGTATTAAGCATTTTCGCTTTTAATGAAACAGTCGCGCGCGGTAATTTTTTATTCGCTTCGTAACGCCTTAACAGGGTTTGCGAGCGCAGCCTTTACAGTTTGAAAGCCCACGGCTAGTACAGTTACCACAACTGCAGCTAACGCAGAAACGGCAAATATCCACCAGCTTATATTTGTGCGGTAGGCAAAATTTTGCAGCCATTTGCTCATAATTAGCCAGGCTACCGGCGCGGCAATTAAAAATGCAATACCAATAAGCAATAAAAAATCTTTGGAAAGGATAAACGAAATACTCCCGATACTTGCACCCAGTACCTTTCGTATGCCTATCTCCTTTGTCTTTTGCTCAATCATAAAGCTAAGCAAGCCTACCAGCCCCAGCACGTTAATTACAATAGAAAGGATAGTAAAAATAGTAAACAGTTGCTGTGTGCGCTTTTCTTCTTTGTAAAGGCTTGCTACATGATCATTAAGAAAATTGCTTTCAAATAATGAATTTGGATATATTGATGTCCATGCTTTTTCTATATCAGACAATACTTTTTGCGAATAGCCTTCAGATAGCTTGATGCCCACATTATAATAAAAAAACGGAAACTCTACCATCATAACGGGTTTAACAGGCTCATGCAGGGATGCTACATGATAGTCTTTTACCACCCCGATAACAGGTGCACTAATATCATTAAAGCCAAATGTTAAGTACTTGCCCAATGCCTCCTGCGGAGATTTAAAACCAAGCGCTTTTACCGAAGTCTCGTTCAGTACAAAGGCGTATTGTTTTAGTGAGTCAGGCACTTTATCAGCAACTTTTAATTCATCGTTTTCGTTAAACCACCGGCCGGCTATAAGTGTTAGCCCGTATGTTTTTAAATATTCTTTATCTACGGCTTTTATAGCCACATCCAACTGGCTGGTATTATATTTTTCTCTTGTGTTAAATCCTGTATTCGCCTGGTTATCTGCCACCGGCGCACCCAGGGAAAGGCTAACATCACTTATGCCGCGTATGCTTAACAAATTGGTGCGCAAAGCCTGTAATTGCGCCGGTTTATTTTCCGGCAGGCCAATATCAACCACCATATTTTTATCAAAACCCAGTGGCGTACTGCGTATAAAAACCATTTGCTTGGCTACAACTACGGCACCGATAATTAATATTTGTGCAGTAAGAAACTGGAATACCACCAACCCCCTGCGCAGGTTAACTACTGATGCTTTGGGCGCAGTTATTTTACTTTTTAAAGCAGCAACAGGGTTAAAACCACTTAGCACAAAAGCAGGATATACGCCGGAGAACAATGATATTATAAGCCACAGGCTTATAAGCAGCGCTGCGCTTTTATATGTAAGCCAGTTAAGCGGTATATTTTTATCAAGAAAATCGTTAAGTACAGGCAGGAAAAACCTTATTGACAATGCTGCCGCCAAAATTACAACGGCGGTAAGCAAAAATGTTTCTGACAGAAATTGTTTAATAAGATGAATCCTTGTTGCACCCATGGTTTTACGCACACCTACTTCCTTCGACTTTTTTATAGCAAGCGCGGTTGAAAGATTGGTATAATTAATACACGCCGCCAAAATAAGAAAAAGGCCAATAGCCGCCAGCAGGTATAAATAAGTAAAGCTTACGGTATAGCCGGGGTTACCGGAATATAGCTGGTCAAAATGTATATCGGGTAATGCTTCCAGTTTGTAATGGGTTATTGAATGGTTGTTTTTATCCTGGTTAAGATATTTATCAGCTATGGAGGAAAGCACTGTTTTTGTATGCGCCGCCTGGTTTTTATTGGTGAGCCCTATGTATGTAAACCCATCCGCGCTAAGACCCCATTGGTCCAGCGGGAACCCACCGATAAGCCGGCCATCCATTGAACGGTAGGAAACAAGCATATTATAGGGAAGATGAGTATTTGATGGCGGATTTGCCACTACCGCCGCAACAGTCAAATCCATAAAATTGTCCAGTTTTATGCGCTGGCCAACGGCATTGCTGTTGCCAAAATATTTTTGCGCTGTATTTTCAGTAAGTACAGCGTAGCCCGGCTCAGCAAAAGCCCTGCTTATACTGCCCTGCTTTACTGAAATGGGGAAGAGCTTGGGAAAAACCGAATCAGCAAAAATTACCTTGGTTTCCTTAAATTTTTTATTACCAAATGAAATAATATCGTCTTTCTGGTAATGTATCTGTGAAATTAGACTTTGTTCCGGCATGGCGGCACGCATGGCTGTTGCCAACGGGTACTGTGTAACGGCAGTATACGATTTCCCCGTGGCAGAAACACTGCTTCTTACTACGCGGTACACAGTTATGGACGAGTTGTTGCGCACATCAAAGCTGGTTTCGTGCAGTATAATAAGTGCAATAAGCAGGCATACTACCACGCTTATGTATAAACCGGTAAAATTGAGCGCAAAAAAGCCCTTATTGCGTTTTACGTTACGCCAGGCTACTAACAGGTAATTTTTAAGCATACAAAATTGATAATTGGTTGCAACACTACAAACACGCCAAGCAGATGCCAAAAATATATATTAATGAAAATCAATTTTTTATGAATCTGTAAAACTTAGTGGTTGTACGTTATCGGACACTGGTTGCACGGTTTTGTAATTTAGATGTATCGTCAGTTATATCCTGGGTCGTGGAGTAAACCAAACGTTTTAATATACCCTGCTTAATGCAAATTCACGTTATAGCTTTTAAGTAGTTGTACAATTTATATCTTCATACGCAAACAGCCCAATCCTGTATGCAAATGCTTTATAAACTTATCTTCTATGCCAGTATTAGCCTTTTGGTAATTTTTGTTTGCGTTGCGGTTGCGCTTAACTGGCTGCCGCTTGAATTTACCAACGCTACTTATGCAGATATTTTCGCTACAGTCTTTGTATTTGGTATTCCCATTTTAATGCTGCTCACATTGTGCAGGCTTGGCTTTAAACCTGCCCTTACAGCCCAAAAAAAGAAAGTGGTTGTAATACAAACTATTATAACTGCGGCCGCAGCTCTTTTGTTAATTTTTCTTTATGGCCTTGGTACTGCTTTAGACCTTTGTGGTTGGACAACCGGTAAAGCATTGTTCAAAAAAATTAACGGCCAGCAAAAGATAGTTGAACGCGAGTTTGGTTGTGGCGCAGTTGATGCTGCAGCCCCAACCATAAAAATAGCGAGGGAAGTTTATATAACACCCGTTTTTGTTTACTTTACACCAATTGATACCAATACCTTGAACAAGGCAGAATGGATAAAGGTTGAAACTAAAAATTGATACTTGCCGGCGAGTATCAATCATTTTGCATCATAATCTACCACTACACGGGCTGTTGTTGGGTGGCTTTGGCAGGTGAGGATATACCCCTCAGCAACTTCTTCAGGTTCCAGGCCGTAGCATGCGTCCATTTCTACCTTGCCCTCCAGTAGTTTGGCCCGGCAGGTGCAGCATACGCCCGATTTGCAACTGTACGGCACATCTGCACCTTCCTGAGCGGCAGCATCAAGAATAGAAGCGTCTTCAAATGCCAGGTCAAAATCAAAACTTCGTCCGTCAAGCTTTACCGTAACCCTGCTTTTTATTTGGTCGCTGGCAGAGGTAACAAGGTTTTCAGCAACCGGCTTCCCGGCGGCGGAATTAAATAATTCTGCATGAATTTTTTCCGGTGGCACCGCGCTGCCTTCGAGGAAGAATTTTACTTCCCGGGTCATTCCTTCAGGCCCGCAAATAAAAAACTCATCCGCAGTTACAGGCAGTGCTTTTTCAAAAAGGTGTGCGCATTTTTCTGCATTAATCCTTCCGTGGTTAATAGCCGCATCAGTAATCTCGCGGCTAAGTATGTGAATAATGTTAAATCTTGTAATAAATTTATTTTTCAGCGCCTCCAGCGCTTCTTTAAAAATTATTCCCTGCCTGTTACGGTTGCCATACACAAGGGTAAAGCTGCTGCCCGGCTGGGTATGTAATACCGTTTTAATAATAGAAATAACCGGTGTTATACCGCTGCCGGCTGCAATGCCAATATAATGCCTGCTGCCTGTGGTATTACCCGGCAAATGAAAATTACCCATGGGGGGCATTAGTTCAAGTATATCGCCTGCACGCAACTGTTCATTCGCCCAGGTTGAAAAAACGCCGCCTTCAACTTTCTTTACGGCCACCCGCCATTCATTTTCGTGAGGCGCACTGAACAAGGAATAGGAGCGTCTTATTTCTTCCCCATTAATAACCGCGCGTATGGTTAAATACTGCCCTGCTTTATAGGTAAAAGCTGCTGCAATATGCGGTGGAATATCAAACGCGATTGATACACACTGGGCAGTTTCATGCTTTACTTCTTTAATCCTGATCTTTTCAAAATGTAAGGACATACCGTAAAAGTAAGGAAAGGCAGGCAAGAAGGCTTATTGTTGATAGCGGGAACCGAGTAAATGGACCCCGGGGGTTGATGCATAGCCTAATCCCGCTAAGGCCCGGCTCTTTACACCTGTGAACAATGAACTATTTTACTGTAACTTGCTTATTAAACAGTGCGAATTATGAACTGGTGCCTGTGCGCCATTAACTATCCACCATAAACCCTTCTTCCAGGCTACTTCCTCACCCCCTCAATAAGTATGGTAAGCATGTTTTCTTCCAGCTCTTCGCCGGATATTTTTTGTTTGCTGCGGTGCCAGCTTTCAATACCGCTAACGGCATGCAGCAAAATAAGCACCGCGGTTGAAGCATCAATGTTATTTATCTCGCCCTGTTTTATGCCCTCATCAATAATGGCGGCAAAGCGTTTGCGGTAAATGCGGCGCTGGTTTTGGTAGTTGGAAAGGTAAGGTTCAGCAAGGTAGCGCCACTCGCGGTCGGCTACATACACTTCTTCAAAATTATCTATCATCTGCTTTATATGAAAACGCAGCAAAAGTTCTATCTTTTTTATTGGCGGTACTCTTAGTGCCTCTACTTCTGTAATATTCTCTGTAAAAATATTGGCAACGTCAAAGCATATATCGTGCAGCAATTCGGCTTTTGAGCGAATATGGTTGTACAGGCTTGCAGCCTCTACCCCTACTTTTACGGCAAGGTCGCGCATGCTGGCTGCCTTATAGCCTTTTTCCCTGAAAAGCGCCGCAGAGGCTTTTAATATCACTTCCTTGCGGCTTATATCGTTATTTACCTTAATTCTTGCCATTTCACAAAAATACAAAGTTTGT
>DASZUX010000083.1:0-4707 GCA_035547455.1 Chitinophagaceae bacterium | reverse complement strand
ATTTAAAGGGAGCTTTTTTGCTGCGGATGCTGCGATGGACACTTGGCGACAGAGCTTTTTTTGACGGCCTCCGCGACTATTTAAACGACACAAGCCTGCAATATTCCTTCGCACATGTAAGTGACCTGCAGGCGCACCTTGAGGCCAGCGGCAATACGAACCTTAATTATTTTTTTAACCAATGGTATTATGGCCAGGGCTACCCTTCATTTAATGTAACATGGCAGCAAAACATCAATAATTACGCGTTCATAACTATCCGGCAAACAACCTCCGATCCGTCTGTAACTTTTTTTAAAGTACCATTAGCGCTCACCTTTAAAAATGGCACACAATCCAAAACATTTATTGTTAACGATAGTGCCAATAACCAGTCCGCAGTGCTTGATATAGGCTTTACTGCAGATACTGTACTAATTGACCCGGACAAGCAGCTTATCAGTAAAAATAACCACTCCGCCAAGCTGCAACCGGCCTCAACAATCTTAAATGATATAAAAATAATGCCCAACCCTTTTCGGGGGCGTCTTTCTGTAATTATTAATAACCCGGGCAGGCAGCAATGGCTGTTCCAGGTATATAGTACTGAGGGCAAAAAATTGTTTTCGCAAAATTTTCATACCCCTGGTGCAGATGCCAGCCTTAATATATCCCTGCCATTAAACCTGCCGGCCGGGATATATTTTTTAAAAATAGACGCGGGTGACATACATATTGTAAAAAAAATGATAAAAGCGCAGCCCTATTAATTATTCTTATAAAAGGCTAATGCCTGTACAACAACTTTTATAATCTTTACGAATAATTTACCTGTACCACTATTGCAACCTTTCTAAACAATAACCAATGGCTGTAAAAAAAAGAAAAACAAAGAATAATAAAAGCAAGTGGTGGCTGGCGCCGGTGCTTGTTGCACTGTTGTTAGCCGGCTATAGTGCTTTTATGTACTGGAAGCAGTTAAAAGAAGAAGGGCGGGCCAAATTTGCGGTTTACCCCGCCTTTGGCATTGAGCTGCCACTCGGTTACCCAATTCATGGCATTGATGTAAGCGGTTACCAAAATTTTATTTATTGGCCGTCAGTTAAAGCTATGAAGGACAGGGATTTGCAGCTAAGGTTTGCATTTATAAAAGCCACGGAAGGTCTTAAAGATGTTGACAAACAATTTAAACACAACTGGCAGGCAGCTAAGGAAGCAGGCATGGCAAGAGGGGCATACCATTATTTTCTACCAACAAAAAGCGGTAAGCAACAAGCCATAAACTTTATTAACGCAGTTAAACTTGAACCCGGTGATTTGCCTCCTGTACTGGATATTGAAAAGTTATATGGTGTTGACCCTATGGTAATGAGGCAGGAAATTAATGACTGGCTGCAAACAGTGGAAGCTGCATATAAAGTAAGGCCCATTATATATTCATACAGCGATTTTTATAACAACTACCTCGGAGACAAATATCTTGGTTATACCTTATGGATTGCCCATTACATTACAAAAGACAAACCCCGAATAAAACGGGACTGGGGGTTTTGGCAATACAGTGAATCAGGAAATGTAAACGGCATAGTAGGCAAGGTTGACTTTGACCTGTTTGCCGGTGACAGCCTCCAGTTTGCAGGGTTGCTTATTAAATAGCTAACTTTACATTACAACATCAGTATGGAACCGGAAGTAAAAGAGTTTTTAACACGGATATCCTTCTCCATTGGCATTGTGGTACTGTGGTTTACCATAAACTCCACGGCGGGTATTATGTTTGACTTTGCCTTCATTCACGACCATGTTACAGCAGGCAACATCATTTTTTACATTTGGTTTGCTATAAGTATCTTTTTAATGGTAAAGCTGTTAATACGTTTGTGGAAAAATAAGCCTCAATAGCATTTTATCAGCTTGTATGGTCTGCCACTATTACCCACCTGCCATTTATTTTTTTAAACAGCAAAGTAAATATGCCTCCCACATCACCTATGCTGCGCTGCAGGTGCCAGTTGCCTATCACAAAGTAATAAGCATCTTCCAGCGGCCTTAACTGCAACAAATCAAAACGCAGTTTTCCCATAGCAACGGTATCAGGGTATCTTTTTTTATAATTTTCAAGTGTTGTTTGCCACCCGTATGTTGGGTCACCCTTGCCAATAAAAGCAAGGCTGTCATTCTTCCAGTACCCCTCCATAAAAGCATCTATATTCCCGCTGTTCCATGCGCTTACCTGCATGGCCAATATCTTTCTCACCGCCTGTTCATCGCTGGCTTGTGCAAAAGCCTGCATTGCAAAAAGCATACATACTAACGCTAAAACAAGTTTCATATATTATATTTTTTCTTAGCCCTGGTTATTTCTCGTTTGCCCATAGGGCCGGGTAGCTTTTCTACCTCAAAACCAACTGCTGCAAGCGCTCTTCTTACTGCACCCTTGCTGCTGTAAGTTACGAGGATCCCATCATTATTTAACAGGTCAAACATAGTGGCAAATGCATTTTCAGTCCACATTTCCGGCTGGTCTCCCGGTGCAAAAGCATCATAATACACAAGGTCAAATCTATTTGTCCAATTTGTTTTTGTTTCAACCTTCATGGTTTTATGCAATGTAAACTCCGGGTGTATTAGTACATCCTTTTCATAACCTGCAGCATGCATTGCCGTGAACATTGGGGTTAAATGCTGCAGTTGCAAAACCACACAGTAATTTAGCATGCTATACTCTTCTGCTGCCAGTGGGTTGGGCTCTGCGGCAACATAGTGTATAGCCAGGTTATTGCCCGCAGCAAGCTCCAGGGTAAGCAAAGCGTTAAGCCCTGTACCAAAACCCATTTCAAATACATTCAGTGGCCTTGATTGTGTTATCAATGGTTTCAAACCGGCCTCAATAAATATATGCCTGCTCTCCTGTGCAGCACCATGCATACTATGGTAAGTTACTCCCGCACCAGGTATTGAAACCGTGTGTGACCCATCACCGGTAAGCAGTATTCTCCGTTCCACAACCATTTATATGAAGGTATAATTTTACGGCAATAATTTACTTAAACTTGTACCATGGAATACGCCGCTCATTTAAGAAAAGACGCCCGCCTTGCCGTTATTATTAACGAGCCTTACCATGAACTAAAACTGCATAAAAATATCCCGCTGCACCTTATGGCCAGCATTATGTCCCAGCAATTAAATACCAGGGTAGCTGATATTATTTATGCCCGTTTCCTGGCACTGTTCGGCAGTGAAGAGCCTACACCACAACAAGTTCTTGATATGCCCTTTGACAAGCTGCGTGCCATTGGCCTTTCAAACGCCAAAGTAACATACGTACAAAATGTAGCAAAGTTTTGTATTGAACATGCCATTACGGATACAAAACTACTGGCCATGAAAGATGAGGATATACTTAGCCTGCTTACGCAGATAAAAGGTGTTGGACGATGGACGGTGGAAATGCTTTTGATGTTTACCCTGGGCAGGCAGGACATCTACGCCATTGACGATCTTGGGCTGCAAAACGCCATTGTAAAATTGTACAGGCTAAGAACTACGGACAAAAAAAAACTGCGCGAAAGAATTTTAAGAATAAGTGCCAAATGGAGCCCTTACCGTACTTATGCATGCCTGCATTTGTGGAAGTGGAAAGATAATGCGCCTGTTGTGGCAGAAGAGCAGTGTTAAACAACGATCCGTAAAAGAAACAGCCCCGCAAAAGCAGAGCTGTTAGTATGTGTCTCCAAATAATAACCAAACTTATAACTTTGTTACAGTTACGTCATCTACAACCTTTGTAGTAGCGTTTACTGAAAAAGTTTGCTCCAGGTCTTTGTTGGCTGAAGTTATCCTGAAGTTGTAAGATGAAATATCATCGCTTTTAACCAGCTTAAATTTCTTGTCAAAATTTTTGTCATTAAAAGCCTGTGTGTAAAGCACATCGCCGTCTTTATCGGTAACGGTAATGGTGAATTTGTCGCCGCTTGTGTTGGCAACTCTTACGTTAAAATATAAAGCATTTTCAGCAGCGCCTGCAAACTGAACTGTAGCCTGGCTTGAGGCTGAACTGATTATTTCTAATGTACGCGGAGTTGCATTACCTGTAACAGGGGCTGCCATTAACACTGAACCTGACAATAAAACTGCTGCCAAAACTTTTTTGCTTACTAATGTGCGTGTCATAAATTGTAATTTTTAGTTTACTGATAAAAATGTTTAATAACAAATCTTCGCAGGCATCAACAAACGTGGCGGCTAACAACCGGGCAGTCAATCAGTAATATGGAGAAGCAATGTTTAAGTAATAACCAAGCAAGAACTGCTCTTCAAAGCTTTGAACTATAGGGCCTAATGTGTAATTGCTACACAAATATATATCAAAATATTTGAAACGTAATTTGCGTTTAGCAAAATTTTATATAACTATCGCTTGTTAGCAACACAAATTAAATTGAAAATCAATTATTTATAGAAAACTGAATAAATTATTAACTGTACAAAATACACTTTATTGCTGCTAATACGGCGGTGAAACGCAAAAGATCCCCCCAGCGGTCTATTTCAAAAAAATAGGCTATTGCATTAAACCAAGCATTCTTGCAGCGTTTTCATCACCCGGCTTCAACACCAATACTTTTTGGTAGTTCTTTTTTGCTTCTGCATTATTGCCTATTGTATAATAAGCATCGCCCAAGCTATTAAAGGTGCCGGCAGCAGTGGGGAACAGGATTGTAT
>DASZUX010000082.1:0-3766 GCA_035547455.1 Chitinophagaceae bacterium | reverse complement strand
GCTTAAATAAGTTACTGCGCCTTGTGCCAACACCTGCGAAATGTATGATGGGTTTACCGGTAAATCTGTACTGTCGATTTTTATGTTATACCGTGTGCGCCTGTTGATGGCTTTTTGCGAGAGATATTGTTTAGGGCTGTTTAGATGATATGGGGAATTATTTTTATCGTTAAACTTTACAAGATATTTTGTGTATTGACTAAATGATATTGTGCTGAAAGAAAAATAAAGTGCAAACAGCAAAATAGTTTTGATAAGAACGTTTTTCATTTAAAACTTTTGTACCATAAAAATAAAGCGTGATTATTAAAATCGTTTTGATTTATCCGGTTCGGTTAGCTGAATAATTTATTTCGATGAGCGGCTGCCGGATAGTAGCGAAAAGCCCGGTGAAGGTCCCTCCGGCTCCCCCTTAAGGTGGAGCGTTTGCAGCGCGGCTTTTGTGCCGGACTTGCAGCGAATAGCCGGAACCGTTGCTAATAATTGTATTAAGATGAGAGCCCCAAAAGATCTTTATCTTGTTTGAATAAGATTTAGAATGATGCCATAACTGCCATCGGCATAGCGTGCAGGCTCTGGTGTTGGCTGCCATGTCCAGTGCAAAAAGTTTTTATAAATTAAGCCGACATTTTTTGCGTAGACTTCGATTGAATAATTGCGCTGCTGATAATATTGCGGATCGAACGTTGTGTCGGGAGAAGTTTCATCAATTTGAAAAACGGTTGCGGAACTGTCTATAATGCCCGCAAGCGTTGTGTAAGGCGAATCAACATTCTGATAAGTGTAATTCCATCCATCCATATATTGATAAGGCGAATTTGCAGAACGTGTATCAATAAAATTATTTCCCTGCCAGGTGAAACCATTTTGTACAGGCGTTGCGAGTTTAACGAAACGAAGATTATTATCATCCATTACCTCAACGGCGCTTTTGGTTGGCGTAACATAATAAGAGGAAAGACTAAGCCAGGGGTTTTGTTCGAGGGTATCTGTAATGAAGCGATAGACGATCCATGATTCGCGACCAGTGTTATCTAAAAAAGAACTGCCCATACTATCTTTTAAATGATAGCTGGTGGTAACCAGCGAAGTACCGAATGCAGGTATGTTGGTAGAATCAAGGCGATAAATCCAAACCTTTCCTGCAGCGACGGGATAATAATTTGCGGCATTTTGCGCTGTAGACGGAACCTCAGATTTTTTACAGGAAAAAATGAAAAGCGATAAAAGCGTTATAATAAGAAATGGTTTTTTTTGCAACACTTTCATAATCGCTTTGTAAGCTAACAAGAATTTACAATAAACGGAAGACAAGAGTTTTTCTTATTTAGCTGTTGATGTTTATATTTGCAGCCCGGTAAAAAAATGGCAAATTAAAATTTAAAATTTTGTGCCGGGAAAATAAACGGCCCCGTAGCTCAACTGAATAGCGTATCCCGACTGTGGTCGGGAAGGTTTCAGGAGCTGAGTTGAAAATATTAATGGCCCCGTAGCTCAACTGAATAGAGTATCTGACTACGGATCAGAAGGTTTCAGGTTTGAATCCTGACGGGGTCACCAGCAAGCGAACAAATAAAGGTTCGCTTTTTTTATGTTCTATACTTATATTTTATATTCGGTAACACTGGACCGTTATTATATTGGTTATACAAGCGGTACTGTAGCATCACGATTAGCCAAACACCTTGCAGGTAAAGCTGGTTTTACATCTAAAGCGAAAGACTGGAAAATTGTGTACGTAGAGGCATTTGACACCAAGCAAGCTGCTATACTGCGCGAGAAAGAAATAAAAAAATGGCATAGCACAAAAATGATTGTTTTGTCCATCCGTCAGCCCTTTTTTGCGGATCATTAGCTGGTGGTTAGCTGACCCATGCGTGTACTGTTGGATGATCCGTTACCATGCTGTGATAAAATGGGAACGATTTGAGCTGTTATGGTTATTAAGAAAACTCCCCGCTTATCATTGAACAGTGCTCTCTCGTAATTTTACACTACGATTTTCCCCGTTCTACAGGATGTTAGAACAGCCTCTGTCGTTGGTAGCGAGCAGAGGCTTTTATTTTATTACCCGGATTGACGGTTTTATGTAATTTAAATTGATGTAAAGCATTTGTGCCTGGATATTTAATAAGTATAACTACATATTTTTATCTAACACAAAGACCGGGATCGCTCCCGGCCTTTTAACTACACGTGTTGGAGCACGTGTACCAGTGCAACAATTTTCATCAGCAGGTCTACGACCTTTGTTGTGCAGTCAAGGTATGTTGCCAACCTCTCCTGTTTGTGTATGGCGTTAGCCATGTCTGGACGGTGGTTTTGTCCACAGTTACCAAGTTGTACGTATCGTTAACTAACGGTTAGCTCACCTGTGAACGTACTGTTGGACGAGGCACTACCATCCTCTGATAAAAAAGCAATCCATGTTTGCACGGTTTTACCTGTAAAGGCTGCCACATTTAAAGTTGCTGCTGCTGCACTTCTTGCCGCTGCTGCTGAATTAAAAATCGTAGCATTTAATTCCGGGCAATACGCCACCAACACTGCCTCATCTGTTGCCAATGCTGAACCTGAACCGCTGTTATCCGTCCACGTATAGTGGATGGTGCCGCTTGTTACAGTTGCTGCGGGTGCAGTTGCATTTGGCAACTCGCCACGACTTACCAACGCATTCGGATAATCGATGACATAATCCGGCGTGGTGCCTGTGATGGCATTGTGGTAATTGTAAGAGAAAGCCGCATTTACTTCAGACATTTTGTTTGCGTACTTTTTGAAGGTAAGCTGTAACACGTCTACCATTGTTTGTACGAAACCCATGACCAATGCAAACTTTAATTGCTGATCGATCTGGTCTACTGTTGATGTGCGTTTTCTTTTACCAGGCCGGCTGCGCAGGTAAGGAATGGTTTTCCAGATTCCACCTGTAACAACGCCTACTGTACCTGAAACGGGACCTAAGATCCCTTTGTAAATCCTTCCCATAAAATTTGATTTTAAATGTTTAAAAAATGGTTTACTCACAATGGCTACATAGTTGACCGGTGCTGATGTGCGCCATTGACAGAACAAACTTATTGCAGCACTAAAGCGGGGTTATCAAGTGCGTTGTATTTTGCGTTTTATTGCGCTGTTTTGCGTTTTACAGGATGGCGCTCATGCGGCTGAAGTGCAGCCTAAAAGTTAATGACAATAATTCCGGTTTATGTAAAATGGGGTTAAAAGATTTTGCAGCGACAAACAGCTATATGGTACGAATATGGTACGAACAAAACAGGTGTGAAAATCGCATTTGTTTTGAGCTGACAAACGGGCATTGACCACTATTGATGAAGGATACAACAGCCGCTGGAGCGATAGAAAGATGTTGTTGGTTAACAGAAAGCCAGACCGAATAACCTTTTCCGGCAAAAGACCGGCCGGAGCCGGATGATAGCTTACATAGATATGTTCACTTCAAGCTAAATAACTCATGAAGTTCACCATTTGTGTTAATAAGCAATTGTTACATCAACGACATCATTTGCATTTAATGAAGTTTGATCAAACATTATTGAAGCTGTGTTATGATTAAACATGTAAGTATTTTTTATTGGCTTGTTATTGATGCGCAAGTTTACACTGACTGGTTTTTTATCACAATGCAATTGTATTTGCTGCAACCATACATTGCCATACTTTATAATAATAGAATTTTTTTGCTGATTATTTTGTTGCTCTTGTTTGATGTTGCCCCAGGCTTCAGCCGTTGTAAAAAATCCTT
>DASZUX010000081.1:0-6998 GCA_035547455.1 Chitinophagaceae bacterium | reverse complement strand
TTTTGCTGCAGTGGCGGTATGAATATCTTTACCCAGCCTGAAAGCTTCGCACATGTTAGGGTCGCCGCTTATGGCAGCTACTATACGCAGTTCTATCTGGCTGTAGTCGGCGCTTACTAAAACGTGGTTACTGTCCCGCGGTATAAATGCTTTCCTTATTTCTTTACCACGCTCCGTGCGTATGGGTATGTTTTGCAGGTTGGGATTATTACTGCTAAGCCGGCCTGTTACGGCCACTGCCTGTGCATAGCTGGTATGTACCCTGCCTGTTTTGCGGTTAATCATTAAGGGCAGCGCGTCAACATAGGTTGATTTCAGCTTTGTCAGCTCCCGGTACACCAAAATATCTTCCACAATAGGGTTGGTGTGGGCCAGCTTAAGCAGCACATCTTCACCAGTGGCATACTGGCCTGTTTTTGTTTTTTTGGCTTTTGGGTCAAGCTTCAGCTTTTCAAACAACACCTCTCCCAACTGCTTTGGCGACGCAAGGTTAAAACGAACCCCTGCGCCGGCGTACACATTTTGCTCGGCATTGTGTGCTTCTTTCTCAAGTTCTTTTGAATAGGTGTTTAAAAAGCCTTCATCAATACGCACCCCTTCAAACTCCATATCGGTTAGCACCTTAACCAGCGGGTTTTCTACTTCATAAAAAACGCGCTCTACTTCTTTTTCTTTTAGCCCCGGGTGCAGTTTATGTTTTAGCTGCAGGGTAATGTCGGCATCTTCGGCAGCATAATCTTTTATCTTTTCAATTTCCACATCGCGCATATTGCCCTGTGCTTTTCCTTTCTTGCCAATCAACTCTTCAATATGTACCGGCTCATAGCTTAAATACTGGGCGCTCAGTAAATCCATGCTACGGCGTCCTTCCGGCTCAATTACATAATGCGCAAGCATGGTATCGTAAATAGCACCCTTCAGTTCATATCCATACCACTTAAGCATCAGCATATCGTACTTAAGGTTTTGGCCTATCCATGTTATGCCTGCATTAGCAAACAATGGTGCAAAAAGGGCAAGAACCTGTTTTGTTTTTTCCTGGTCGGCAGGGCAGGGCACGTACCATGCTTCGTAGGCTTTTACGGCAAAGCTCATACCCACCAGTTCTGCATCATTGGCATCAATGCCGGTGGTTTCGGTATCAAAGCAAATTTCTGTCTCACCCTGTAATGTTGCCAATAGCCGGGTTATTTTTTCATCCGTATCGGCCAGTATGTAATTGTGCTCAACATTATGAATATTGTACTGCGCGGCAAGTGCAGGTGGTGCCGCCTCGCCCGTTTCCGCTACTGTGGCTGCTTTTGATGTTACCTGCTGCACTACGTTGCCAAATAAATCTTTTTGCGCATTTTCACTTGCAGTAACAACTGTTGTGCCTTCGGGCGTAACAGCCACAGCAAACATATCGGCCTGCACTGCTGCAGGCCCACCCTGGTACACGTTAAAATCATCTCCCAGTATGCGCTTACCAAGTGTTTTAAATTCAAGCTCTATAAATACTTCTGTTAAGCCGGGTTTATTCCACTCCTTCAGCTTAAAGTCCTCTTCATGAAACTCTACAGGGACATTGGTAATTATTTTTGCAAGTTTTTTACTCATTACCGCGTCCTCTTTACCGGCGCGTATTTTTTCGCCAAGACTACCTTTTATGGTACCGGCGTTGGCAATAATGTTCTCTACGCTGTCGTATTCCTTTAAAAGTTTAGCGGCGGTTTTTTCTCCCACGCCTTTTATACCGGGAATGTTATCTACCGCATCACCCATCAGGCCCAGTATATCTACCACCTGTTCCACGCGGGCAATATCCCATTTTTCGCATACTTTTTTTGCATCCAGTATTTCAACATCGCCACCCTGGTAGCCGGGTTTATATATATAAACATCCGGGTGCACAAGCAATTGGCCGTAGTCTTTATCCGGTGTAACCATATACACCTCGTAACCGGCATCAGCGGCTTTCCATGCAAGGGTGCCAATTACATCGTCTGCTTCATACCCATCCACTTCTATTACAGGCAGGTTAAAACAGCGGATGATGCGTTTAATATCATCAATGGAATCCAGTAAATCCTCGGGCGCTTCCTGGCGGTTGGCTTTGTAGCCTTCAAAATCGGTGTGGCGTTCTGTAGGGGCAGCAGTATCAAAACAAACGGCAAGATGTGTAGGTTTTTCCCTGTTTATAAGGTCAAACAAAGTATTGGTAAATCCAAACTGGGCGTTGGTATTACGACCCTTGGAAGTAATGCGCGGGTTGCGTATAAGTGCATAATACGCCCTGAAAATAAGGGCAAACGCGTCCAGCAAAAAAAGTTTGTTCTTCATGGCACTAAGGTAGGGATTGATTGCAGATTTTAGCGGTAAGATTGCCGGGTGGCCTGTTCTGCAAAAATTCTTCTTTTTTAATATAAAAAATTACACTAAATGCGGCAATTTTGCCGGTTTATACAGTGACGAAGTATGCAGAGCATTATTACCACGCTTAATTTACAAGAGTTTACAGCAGGCGGCATCAGCAAAGCGGCATTTGTGCAAAAACTGCGGGATGCCTTTAGCCATACAGGATTCTTTTTTTTAGCACATCATGGCATTCCTGAAGAAGTAATCAGCAGGGCAGATGCTCTTTTCAGGCAGTTTTTTACCGGGCTTACTACTGCGCAACGCCTGCAATATGAAGTAAAGGAAAAACTGCACCAGGTGGGTTATACCCCAATGAAGTTAGAAACAGGAGAGTTTTCTGCCATTCCTGATGAAAAACATTTTTTCCAGGCGGGGGACAGGAACGATATTCCCTTTGTAAAAGAATTGCCAGCGTTTACACCGGCCTGCATGACGCTTTTTGATGAATTTAGAAAGGTGTCAATAACACTGTACCGGGCAACTGCACTGTCTCTTAAGCTGCCGGAAGATTATTTTGATAAAAAAGAAGGCAACAGTATTATGCGTGCCATACATTATCCCGCACACGATGCACCGGTTGCCGACGACGGCGGGGTAAACCACGGTGGCAATTATATTGGTATGTGCGCCTCTAAGCACACAGACATAAACATGATTACGCTGCTGCTTGCGCGTGAGCCGGGGCTTGAGTTGTGGCATAACAACCGGTGGGCGCCTATTACTATTACCAACCCTAACATGCTTATTGTTAACTGTGGTGATATGCTGGAATATATTACCGGAGGCAGGTATAAATCCGGCCTGCACAGGGTGGTTTGCGAGAAAAACGTTGAGCGTTATTCAGTACCTTATTTCTCGCACATGAATGAAAGTGAATCTATTGTTCCGCTGGCATCGCTTGGCGAAAGTGATTTGAATAAATACCATTTTGCCACCGTTGGCCAGTTTTTACACCACCGCCTGCAGCAGATAGGACTATAGCCCTGTTTGAATAATGAAATGGCATACCGGCCTGTTAGGTGCCTGGCTACCATTATCAGCCTGCATTAATTCTTCATTTTCTTGTCATAAGCCTGTTCCAGGTCATTAATTTCCTGGTCAAAGCCTTCCTGGTCACGAAAAGCCCCGGGGTTATATGCATCGCCGGGATGATGTTTTTTATCAAGGTCAAACTGGCTGGCATGAGAGGCAAACCATAAATCAAAGTGAATTTTTTCCAGGGTATCAAGGGTATATTTAAAGTCTTTGGCAATACCCGGGTATGCCGGCATTGACGGAAATTTTGCCGCGCTAAGTATAGTTGGCATGTTGGCTATCAACACGCGGTAAGTATGCTGCCCGTCATTAACATCAAATAAAAAGCTGCTTGCCCCTTTGGTGTGGCCCGGCGTATGCAGCAAAACAATACTCATTCCGCCAAGCTTAACCGTGTCAAGATTGTGCAGCAGGCGGTCTGCCTGCACAGGCACAAACATAACGCTGCCGCCAATAGCATAATCTGAGTAACCTCCATCGGCAAGTACAGGCGCATCTGCCGCATTAATCATCATTTTTGCGCCGGTAGCTTTTTTTATTGCAGCCATAGCACCCACATGGTCATAATGAGCATGGGTGGCCAGTAGTATTTTAATATCTGTAAATTTAAATCCAAGGCTTTCCACGCTTTGCCTGATTGTTTTGGCAGATGCCGCACAACCTGTATTAATAAGTATATGCCCCTTGGGGGTGGTTATTAAATAACTGGCAAGGTCGTAAGTACCCACGTAATACAAGTTGCCGGCAATACGAAAAGGGGGGTATGGTTTTACCCAGCTTGAGTCGGTAATACGGGGCTCTTTAACCTGGGCATTTGTACCTAAAAAGGTAACAAGCAAAAGCAGCAGGGGCAGCAACTTATTAATTGGGGTCATCACGCAAAAATAAGACCGTTAAGGTATTACTTCTTTTAAAACATTTACTATCACCTGTAAAATTTACCTGCTGTAAAGTTTAAAAGCAAAAAAGATAATCACCCAAACCAGCCGCTGGTATAGATAACAGCACAAACGGGTTTACCGCCATATTATTTTTATAGAGTAGCTCTATTTGTTTTTAACCGGCACATCGTGTTTTATTCTTCTTTGCATAGTAAATAAATTCAGCATAGCACACTTTCCATATAATTCAAATAAACACCGCTAATGTTTTAGTGGGTACACCGTTTCGGGCAATCACTGTATATTCATGCTAAATAAGGCATCATGCAAACAATACAATGGGGAATAATAGGCTGTGGTGATGTTACCGAAGTAAAAAGCGGCCCGGCCTTTAATAAAGCCAGTAATTCCACGCTGGTGGCAGTAATGCGGCGTGATGGTGCCAAAGCGCAGGATTATGCACACAGGCATGGCGTGGCCAAATGGTATGATAATGCGGCTGCCCTGATTAATGATAGTGGAGTAAATGCGGTGTATATAGCAACGCCCCCGTCATCGCATAAGCAGTATGCCCTTGCGGCTATTGAAGCAGGTAAGCCTGTGTACCTGGAGAAACCAATGGCAAATGATTATGCGAGTGCAAGAGCTATTGCAGATGCTGCCACGGCAAATAATGTACCCCTGGTGGTAGCACATTACCGCCGGGAGCAGCCGCGGTTTAAAAAAGTAAAACAACTGCTTACAGAAAAAGCGATTGGTGAGGTATTGTATGCACGTTTTGAATTGTGTAAACACCCGCTTACGCCGCAGGAACTTACCCAACACAAAGTTGCCTGGCGTGTTGACCCTGCTATAGCAGGCGGTGGAATCTTTCACGATTTATCTCCCCACCAGTTAGACCTGCTGTATTATTTTTTGGGACCGGTAGAAAAAGTATGCGGTGCTGCAACCAGCCAGGGCAGCTTGTACAAGGCTGATGATATGGTGACGGCCAGCATATTATTTAAAAACGGCGCTGCGTTTAGCGGTGTTTGGTGCTTTAATGCACCGGAAGAAAAAGATACCTGCGAAATTACAGGCACAAAAGGTAAAATAAGTTTTAACGTTTTCAGTACCAATGCAATAACAGTAAATATTGAAGGCAACAGCCACACTTACACGTTTGATGATTTACCGCATGTGCAACAACCCATGGTACAGGCTGCTGTAAATTACTTTCTTGGCAAAAGCGATAACCCCTGCCCCGCAGAAGACGGCGCCGAAATAATGCGGCTGATAGATGTTATTACCCACCATTAGAACATACCTGCACTGTTGGCGCAATTTTGGTGGCGGCTATTGCTATGGATATACATACTACCGCCTACGTTTGCATTGCAGCAGGTGTATTGTGCTTCTTCGTAATATTAACAGATGTTGCACTACACCCCCAGCAAATGAAAGTAATGAATATAGTGTGGCCTGTTACCGCCCTTTACAGCGGTCCTATTGGGGTGGCTGCCTATTATATTATTGGCCGTGAAACCGACGAACATGCAGCAATGAATATACAGGATACAGGCAAAAAACACCACCATCACGCTATGCACCAACAGCAACCCGTTACTACCAGTGCCATTATTAAAAGCAGCCTGCACTGCGGGGCGGGTTGCACCGCAGGAGATATGCTGGCCGCTGTTTTTTTAACATTGGTGCCCATAGCCATTTTGGGGAACAGCTTATACAATAGCTGGCTTGTTGAATTTGCTTTTGCTTTTATTGCGGGTATTATTTTCCAGTATTACGCGGTAAAGCCAATGAAAAACCTGCCACCGGGCAAAGCGCTGGTTACGGCGTTAAAGGCAGATACTCTTTCTTTAATTTCATGGCAGGCAGGTATGTACGGGTGGATGGCGGTTTGCACATTTATTATTTTTCATACACAGCTTGAGCCTGATGATCCAGTGTACTGGTGCATGATGCAAGTTGGCATGCTGGCAGGGCTTATAACAGCGTACCCCATAAATTACCTGTTGCTTAAAAAAGGTATAAAAGAGGCTATGTAATACTGCAAAAAGCCCGGCTGTAACCCGGGCATGTAAGATATAAACGCGTACAAATATATTTCTCTATGGTGCCTGCTAATACAGTTTTACTTTATAACGGTACCTGCCTTTATAATATTCTTTCATTTTGAGCATTTCATGCGATTGCTGTGAAATCCAGAAATCGGCATAAGCAGCAGCATTGTATGCTACACGCAACACCCAGCATTTTACTTTTACCTGTTTGTTTACTGCAAGCTCGTCCGTACCAATAACGGTGTGCAGGTAATAAGCCGGTTTGTCATCGTTGGGGTCTAAAAACGCAATTGCAAATTGCTGGCCCTTTTTTTTGTATGGCAACGTTGAAAATAACTCCATATCCCACTCCCAGTTATATACCGGTACATTAAGTAAAACTTTTTTAGCAGCATCCGCCTTATTACCAGCCACCGTATCTGCTGCAAGCATATAGCCATTACTGAAATTATAGGCCCTTATCCCTCCGCGCAGTGAGGCAGCATAAGCATACAAAGGCGTGAAATTATTGCTGCATACATCGTGCACCTGTTTATACAGGGAATCATGGTGATACCATTCCCAGTTAAAATGCAGCGCTTGCTCATTATGAAAATCTCCTTTGCTTACGGTGCGTACCCATATA
>DASZUX010000080.1:0-4211 GCA_035547455.1 Chitinophagaceae bacterium | reverse complement strand
TTAAAAGTCACGACCCTATGTCGAATGTCTTTTGCACTCTTAAAGAAAGCAATACTTCTATTAAACCTGGCATTACCGTAACCATTAAAGGTATATGTACAGGTTATTTAAGTGATGCTGTAGTAATTGGAGCTGTAGTAACTGGTACTGGTAATATACAATAACCAAAAAAACACACCGGAAATATGAAACGTAAATTTTTAGTAATTGCAGTTGTTTTTGCAACAGTGTATAGTTGCAAGCATGAAATGGTGCCTATTGGTACAGATCCGACACCAGTGCCGGTGGTCAACCCGCCGTCGGATACAACGGGTGGGGCAGTGGCAGGTAATGATACCGTCTGTTTTCAGTCGCAGGTGTTACCATTATATCAAACATATTGTTCGCGTAATAGCGGTTGCCATAGCGGCAACGGAGGTGAAGAAGGTCAGGATATAGTTCTGAATTCATACTTCAATATCATGAAAGGGATATCGCCCGGCAGCGCTGTATCAAGCCGCTACTTTAAAATTATCGGTCATGGTATGCCGCCACGTAACGAACCGGTTATGAGCCAGGAGCAAATAAGTATAATAGAAAAATGGATAAGCCAGGGTGCATTGAATACCGTATGTTCGGGCGGCGCCTGCGATACAAGCAAATATACTTATACCAATGCGGCTTCTGCAATTTTTGCAACCTACTGTAATGGTTGCCATGGTAGCCCACCCGGTAACGGCAATGTAGTTTTAAGCAGTTATTCTGCCGCAGTAAGCTCAATAAACGCCATAAGCAAGCAGCTTTTTCTTAATTCAATCAACTATTCCGCTACCAGTGCTCAAAATATGCCGCCTGCCGGTAAATTAAGTGCCTGCCAGGTACAGCAACTTACTATGTGGATAAATAAAGGAATGCCGCAATAAAAAATAAATCACATGAACAGAATATTTAAACTGGTTGCATCCGGCTCTGTTGTTATAATACTTTACTGGGGCTGTTATTACGATAAGGCAGACCTGGTTTACCCTTCTTCAACCAGCACCTGCGATACAACAAATATTACATACAATAAAACAATAACAGGTATTCTTAGCGCCAACTGCTACAGTTGCCATAGCGGCAGCGCTTCATTAGGCGGTGGTATAAAGCTTGATACTTATACTGGTATTTTACCTTATATAAGCAATGGGCACCTTGTAAACGACATTAAGCAAACAACAGGGTCTGACCCTATGCCTAAAGGCGGTGCAAAACTTGATAACTGCAGCATTAACCAAATAATAACCTGGATAAATAAAGGAGCTTCTAACAATTAATACAAAACCTATGTGTATGATAAAGCAATGTGTAATTATAATCTTGTTGCTGGCTGTTTCAATAATGGCAAATGCGCAAAAATTGTTTTCTACAAAAACAGGCCAGGTAAGTTTTTATGCTGGTACGCCGCTTGAGGATGTGCGTGCAATAAATAACGAAGGAGACAGCAAAATGCTGCAAAAGAACGGGCAGATTGTTTTTAGTGTGCTTATAAAAGGATTTGTTTTCGCAAACTCGCTGATGCAGGATCATTTTAATGAAAATTACATGGAAAGCACAAAATACCCCAAGGCCGAATTTAAGGGATTTATAACTAATATACCGGTAGTAGACTTTAATAAAGATGGGGTATATAATATTTCGGCGGATGGCGACCTGACCCTGCACGGCGTTACAAAAAAAATTCATTCAGAGGGTACACTGCAGGTGCAAGGCGCAGGTATAACTATTCAATCCAAATTTAAAGTTGCTTTAAAGGACTATAATGTTACCGGCAATTACATAGGCACCAAAATAGCGCCAGAGGTTGAGATTACGATTAATTGTAAATATGAATAACAATATGAAAAAAACGCACTTGTTAATAATATGCCTGGCCTTTATTACTAAAGGTTATTGCCAGCAAAATGCGGGAAAAGATACCACCGATCTTTTTAAAATGATGGACACGCAGGATAAAAAGCCTGACAGGACTAAAACCGATTATGTTACTGCAACTTTTAAAACAACGCGGTTGATAAACGGCCAGTCAAGCGAGAACCTTGGCAAAGGCATACTTGACGTAAAAATATCGCACCGTTTCGGTACGCTTAACAGTGGCGCATACCAGCTTTTTGGGCTTGATAATGCCACAAACCGGATTGGAGTTGATTACGGCATATTGAATAGCCTGATGGTGGGGGTAGGCCGCAGCAGTTTTGAAAAGCAGTTTGATGGTTTTGTAAAATTGAAGATTTTAAGGCAATCAACCGGCAAAGTAAATATGCCGGTATCGGTAAGTTATTACAGCAGCATAATGTTAAAAACATTAAAAGGTGCAGATAGTATAAAAACCAATTTTACGGATAAATTGTTTTTCGCGCACCAGCTTATCATTGCCCGTAAGTTTAACGATTATCTTTCGCTGCAGGTAGTGCCCACAATGGTGCATTATAATATAGTGCCGGTGTACAATATGCCTAACGACTTATACGCAGTAGGCGTTGGGGGCAGGTTGCGGCTGAGCAAAAGAATTAACCTTACAGCAGAATATTATTACCAGGTGCCGGGCCACCGCATGCCAGGTTATTACAACTCACTTTCAGTAGGTATTGATATTGAAACCGGTGGGCACGTATTCCAGTTTAACGTAAGCAACTCGACGGGTATGACGGAGCGTACATTTATTACCGAAACAACCGACAGGTGGGGTGATGGAGGCATTCACTTTGGTTTTAACATTTCGCGCGTATTTACAGTGGTAAAGCCCAGGCAGTTTAATAACAAATGGTAAAGCATATTTCTAATTTCCAAAATACATATCTTTGCACCTGCAGGCAGATTTGTTTATTGTTCGGCCTGGTTAAAAAATCTGAACTAATAAACGCTAAGGAAACTCTCCCTACATTTTCCCCAACGTTTATTAAAAGCAGAGAGATAAGATTGAAGCGGGCTGTAAAGCTATACCCGGCATAGTTGTGTCACTCCCTTCAGCACCATTTCTTTAACCGGCAGAAACATAATACACCTAACGCCTGTATAAGCAGGAGGTGCAAATGAAAACGATAGAGGAATACTTACAGGAGCGCATATTGATAATTGACGGCGCAATGGGCACTATGATACAGCGCCATAAGCTTACAGAAGCAGATTACCGCGGAGAGCGGTTTAAAGACTGGCCCAGTGATATAAAGGGTAATAATGATTTACTATGCCTTACCCAGCCGCAAATAATAGAAGATATTCACCGCCAATACCTTGAAGCGGGGGCTAATATTATAGAAACCAACACTTTTAATGCCCAGAAAATATCGCTGGCAGACTATAATATGCAATCGCTCGCCTATGAAATAAATATAGCCGCTGCACAATGTGCAAGGCATGCTGTGGAGGCATTTAAAGCGGTCAACAAAGACGCCGTGGCTTTTGTAGCAGGCGCCATAGGGCCGCTTAACAAAACGCTTAGCCTATCGCCCGACGTAAATAATCCCGGATACCGTGCACTCACTTTTGACGAGGCTGTTGAGGCTTATTACGAGCAGGTAAGCGGTCTTGTTGAGGGCGGGGTAGATGTATTGCTGGTGGAAACTATTTTTGACACCCTCAACGCCAAAGCCGCAATATTTGCGATAAAGAAATATTTCAGGCAGCACCCGCTGCAAGTGTCGCCCCACGGCGGCGGACTGTCCGGCAACGGCCTGCCTATCATGATAAGCGGTACAATTACAGATGCCAGTGGCAGAACATTAAGCGGGCAAACGCTGGAAGCTTTTTATATTTCGCTAAGGCATGCAAAACCAATAAGTATTGGTTTAAACTGTGCGCTGGGTGCTGCTGAAATGCGGCCGCATATTGAAGAGCTTTCGCAAATAGCTGAATGTTACACTTCAGCATACCCTAATGCAGGTCTGCCCAATGCTATGGGTGAATACGACGAGCAACCTGAACAAACCGCTCATTTTTTAGAAGACTGGGCTAAAGAGGGTTTTGTAAACATAGTAGGTGGTTGCTGCGGCACAACGCCCGACCATATAAAACATATTGCCGGGAAAGTTAAAAACTTTAAACCAAGGCCATTGCCATTAGTGGAAGCAACGCTGGCATAAAGCAGGATAAAAGATGAACGAAAGAACCACACTAAAACCATATTTAAGGCTAAGCGGCCTGGAGCCCTTAATAGTAAGGCCCGAAACCAATTTTGTAAATGTTGGCGAACG
>DASZUX010000079.1:0-6744 GCA_035547455.1 Chitinophagaceae bacterium | reverse complement strand
AACACTCATTTGCCCGTACTCATTTTTGCGCAAAAATTTGCTGCCCTGGGTTTCTTTAAAATCAAACAGGCGGTAGGCCTGCAATAATGCTTCATTTTTCTGGCTGCGTGTAAGCTTTTTCATATTACGCAGCAAACCCTCAAGCCATTGCTGTTTTTTGGTGAAAAATGCCAGTGCCTGCTCCCTGTACCCGGTAGCTTTTTTGCCCTTCTCATCAGGCTCCTCAATTTTTGTTTTAAACAATAGTGGGGGTAGTGCAAATGCTTCCAGCAACTGCAGGCTGCCAACATCAATTTTGTTTTTGCTGTTATATATAAGCGCCAGTTCCCCTGTTACAGCTTCTAAAAAACCGTTTATGCTTTTATTGCCTTTGTTTTTTTCCCTAAAATGCCAGTATAACAGGTATTTCAGCAGTTTTTCGCCTATGCGCAGGCGGTAAATTTTACCATTTCTTTCAATCCCTGCATTAAGCTGGTTTTCCGTAATCCGCAGCCTGAAATTTTGAGGTATGTTTTTTTGCCATACGGTAGCGCTCTTAAGTTTATAGGGGCTTGCAGGCTCATCGGGCTTTTGGCCGTATTCCAGTTGTTCCGTCTCAAAATACCAGCCGGGTACCAACCCTGCATGCATCAGGTGTTGCACGCCCCACTCCACAAAGCGGTAGGCCCTTCTTTTTTTGGTGTCCTGTTCACGGTAGTAATAGGCAAGATGGAAAAGCAGCGGATCAGGGTCTGTACCCGGTATTATTTTTTTGCGCCCGTTTTTCAACTCACCCTCGTAAATAGATTTGTCAAATAATGTACCAAGCGGCCGTATTTTATTCAGCAATTTCTTCCGTTTAATCACTTCGTTTTTTTCGGGCTTTTCTTTCGTGCCTTTTATAAAAGCGTTATGCCATTCTATCAGCAACTTCTCTGTTTTAGGCGTTGCAGAAATAGGAATATTCCGCCATTCATCGCCTGTATAGTATATCTCCTGCATGCTGCCTTCATGTTCACTATAATTAATATAAATGGAACTGTATTTTTTTTCCAGTCTATAGGTTTCGTGGCAAAGTGGCAAATTGCCCTGGCTTTTAAGTTTATCATAAATATACCGGCGTGTATCAATGCAATCTTTCAGCACGCCTTTAAAATGTTCCCTGCTTTTATTGCTGTCCGGGCTGGTGTCATTATCATCCAGAAAAATATCGGTTACAATATGCCTTAAAACCGGGTAGCTTATTTCAAACTCATAAGCGTTGTTGCCGGGCAGCATAAAATGCCGGTACCCTTCGCGCTCTTTATTTTCCAGTGCTTTTGCGGCTTCATTCAAATCTTTTTCATTTCCTGCTTCTTTTTCGCTCGCTTTTTCAATTTTTTTTTCAAATACAAAACCTGGCAAAATGTTTTTTTCATTAATAAATAATAAAAGCCCGTACATATCTTCCACCCATTTTCCGGAAGATAATATAAGTGGCACGGCTTCTTCACGCATTGCAGCAGGAACATCTTTAAGGTAATTAAAAATCGCAAAGGCATTCCTGCCGCTGAGCACACGTTGTTGCTCGGCATCGTCCTTTTGCTGCAAATCGTCATTGTTAATGCCTGTATTATCCCACGAAGCCCCCTCCCGGTGGCAGTAATAAGTAAACACCTTGTGTTTAAACCGGTATTCAGGTGTATCATTACGCTTGCTGCCTTTGCGTTGCTGCAAGATGCCCTGCATTTCGCCCCTGTTTAAAAAAAAGCTAAGCAGGAAAAAACGTCCGTCCTGCGAAATATATTGTCCTTTAATAAAAAGCGGAAATTTATCCAACTGTTTATAATACAGGGTAGCATCTGCATCCTTTTTTTCCTCCAGCAATTTTGCACAGGCTGCATCATGCTTGTCTTCAATAAAATGCACAAGGGGTTTATCAAACTGCATCATGTCATTAGTGTGCCATACATGGCTGTGAAAATTGCGCAGTTCAACCAGTTTGCGCAGCAACATCTTAATTATTGTCTTATCCCCTTTATCCAGTTCATAGCCGGAGGTGTTTTTATTATCTTCGTTACCCTTCCACATATAATGCCGCAGGTATGCAAAAACCTTGTCATTCAGTTCATCTATATGCTTAAGCGGGTCTTTAATATTTTGCAACGTTTCAATGTATTTTTCTGTATTATCATAAGCAAGGTTAAAGGCAATAGCCAGTTCAGGCAATTTGCCGCCTGTAAACAGGCTAAATTCATCTATCTTACTTTCCGGCTTAGCTGCGGGATGCTGCCTGTTACTGTGAAAAGGCTTTTTGTAGGGTTTTGAATTGTTTGGCATAATAAAAGTTTTAATTAACAGTTTGTAAAAAATAACAATATCGTGCAGTGCGGTATAAGTCCTCAAGGTATATGACCCTTTGTTTTTTTGAATTAACAAACAATATAATGCCCAGTACAACCAGCAACGCAAAGACAATTATAACAAAGGCAGTATTATAAAAGACATCATTAGCCATCATTGAAAAAACGGGTTTGAACAAATTAACAGCCAGGTAAACAAGAATGAGTATGGCACATATAATAAGGCTTAAACCAAGGTTACGAAAAAGCAGGTATTTTTCTTTTTGCATTTCTACACTTTCGTTCATCCCATACTTCTTGATGTAAAAGTTGGCGAACCTTTCAAATTGCGACAGGTTATTAAGATTAATCTTTTTGCCATTTACCGTGCCCGGTTTGGGCTTATTAGTCTCTTTATTAAAATCATAAATATTTAGTCCGGCGCCTTTAAAATACAATCTGTCGAGATCTTCTATCCAATGGTGCTTCCCGTTAAGTGCCTTCATACGTGGGTTATACCCATTGCGCATTAAAATTTTTCTTTCCCAATACTCCCCCATTGCGTTAATAAGGCTACCTGTTAAATAGGCTGCTATTAAAAACATGAATACCGCGAATAATTCATAATTCTTAAAATAATTAGGCTGGTTGGGAAAAAGTATAGCTATCCCCCATAATATAAAAAGCTGGATGATTGCGCCCGGCGAGATAAAAACGGCAAGACCGTTAAAAGTAAATTTATTTAGTTCAGCTTCCATACGGGCTTTTCCCAAATATAATATCTGTAATTGGCTTTTGCAATAGCAGCCACTAACTTTTTTAGCGTATAAAATTGCTTAGCCGCTAAAAAAATCACCTTATTTCATAAACGCCCGGTATTTTATCTCCCTTCCCCCAACTCTTTGGCAGTAAAATTGTTCTTTATATATAGCTCCCACTTACATGGTTAACTGGATAGATATATTACTGCTGCTGGTAATTGTGCTGTTTGCCTGCGGCGGCTGGCGGCGCGGCTTTATTATGGGCGCTGCTGACCTTGTGGCATGGGCAGGCAGCCTTGTTTTAAGTTTCCTGCTGTTTCCCTATGTGTCGGTGGCAGTGTCTAAAATGTTCCCCGGCCTGGGTATATGGCTTACCATCGTTTCATTCTTTTCAACATTATTAATCATACGGCTGGTACTGTCTTATATGCAGGCGCTGGCTACCGCCTCTGTACCGCAGCGGGTGCAGGCGGGCGCTGTTAACAGGTGGCTGGGTATTATACCCGGCGCCGTAAACGGCCTTATTACGGCAGCTATTATAGCGTTGCTGCTAATGGTGCTGCCTTTAAGCAACGGCTTTGCCACGCAGGCCAAAAACAGCAGGCTGGTAAACAGGTTTGCCAGCACTGCGGCGTGGGTTGAAAATAATATGTCGCCCGTATTAGATTCCGCCATCCGCCATACGGTAACAAGCCTTGCTGTTGAACCCGGCACAAACGATTATATTAACCTGCACTTTACTACCGGCCATTACACGGTGCGGCACGATCTTGAGACGCAGATGCTGCTGATGGTAAACGAAGAAAGGGCCAAAAAAGGCATTGCCCCGCTGGTGGCAGATACCGCGCTTGCCGCCGCTGCAAGGCAACATGCAAAAGATATGTTTGAAAGGGGCTACTTCTGCCACAACACGCCGGAGGGCAAAAGCCCCGCCATGCGCCTGCAGGACGATGATATAGGGTTTATGCTGGCCGGCGAAAACCTGGCGCTGGCACAAACACTGGGCCTTGCACATACCGGCCTTATGCACTCGCCGGGCCACCGGGCTAATATTTTAAACGCTGCTTTTCATAAAATTGGCATCGGCATACTGGATGGTGGTATGCACGGGCTGATGATTGCGCAGGAGTTCACCAATTAAGGCCTGCTAACCAGATTCGTCTTTTCGTGTCTCTGCAAAAATGATAACTCATTGCTTCACAGGTTTTATAGAATCCTTCGCCATATCCAAACTTGGGAGATTGCATCCGGCCCCGGAGGTTAGGTAAAACACAACCCGTTTTCAAAGCCCGTAACCTAAGCAAGATTGAAAATGCAGTATCACGCAACAGGGTAAAAAGTAAGTATATGCGAAGCGTAACAGGGGGAGGCGCGGGTTTCGTCCCGCGGGGCTGTGCTTTCCGCGGGACTTGGCGTTTTTTTGCTGCTTTCTTTGGGGCAAAGCCAAAGAAAGTAGAAGGTGGCAGAATCACACCCTGCGGGGCACCGCCTAAAAAACCTCACCCAAATTTAAAAACAACCCATGCGAGCCACCCTTGCCAACAGCATAATCAATGGCTACATTGGTGCGGGAAAACTTATTGAAACGCACCCGCAGCCCTGCACCGGCGGCAGGCAGCAGGCCGCTGAATTTATCGTCAAGCCCTGTAAACGAGCTGGCGTTGGCAAACACCACGCCCCCAAACAACTGGTTGCGGGTAAGGGTAAAGCGGTATTCAGCTTCAGCATACAGCATTTGTTTGCCGCGGTAGCGGCTTTGCACAAAACCGCGGCCCGTGTTGCCGTAAGTGTCCCAGCCGTTGCCAGGCATATCAAGGTAAGGCGGTTTCCCGCTAAGGGTCAGCCAGTCGTAGGTCCAAAAAGCCAGCACATTACCGCGGCCGCCGGCATACAGGTATTTGCGCAGGTCAATAACAGCGCTGCTCCAGTTGGTGTTACTGCCCAGTAAAGCAGCATTCTGGCGCAATATTATGTTCATGTACGCGCTGCCCGGCTCGGGGTTGGTAAGGTTTTTACGGGTGTTATACAACAGGTTTAATGACAGGCCCGACGAGGTGGATGACCGGCTGAACCCGTATTTTTGAAAATCACTGTTCTGGGGCGGGTTTATCTCCTGTATGTTATAATGGTAATCGTACTGCACGCCTATGCCGCCATACAATTCGTTTTTAATCTTTCGCAGTGCAAACTGGTAAAAGCGTATGTATTTGTAATCTACAGTATAGGCATCATCAAGCTGCGTGTGGCCGCCTATGCCGTAGGTATCCTGCGGGTATTTTAAAAACCGCCAGTCGCCGATAAAATTATATTTGTTGTTTTTTGACCAGATATTTACCCTGAACGGCAGCAGGAACTGCTGTTTTAGAGTGTATTCAATCTCGGCAAGCACTGACGATATTTTTGTGGTAGTGTCAGGCCCAAGGTAAAAAGCAAAATTGCCTTCAACCAATGCCGCCCCGCCTGTTTGCAGTGAATAGGCTAAGGCAGGTGCGCCTGCAAAATATACACGTCCCACCCCCGGGTGCGATGTATCAACAACTCTTTTTGAGGGGTCTTTGCCAAATATCCTGTAAAGTATATCTATGGCATCTCTTTGTTTGCTAAAGTTAACAGTGCCTGTATCTGCCTTTTCATTTTGTGCATGCGTATAAATGTAGCCGGACAAAAATATAAAAACCAGCAGCAGTATTTTATTCATTAGTCAGTAGCTTCAGGTGTGTACCGCAAACATAATGCAAGAATAGCCTGCAATGCTTTTTTTTACCGGCATTATGTTTTTGTAAACCATTACCTGTAACAATTTTTATACCGCCGCGTTTAATTAGCAAAGTTACCAGTATTACATGAACGGCAACCTAAAACCTACGAACTATTACGTACTTTGTAAATTATAAACACATGCCTATGTTTCGTAACTACCTGCTTATTGCATGGCGCAATCTCTGGAAAAATAAAACAACCTCTTTCATCAACATTTTTGGATTGATGACGGGCATTACCTGCTGCCTGCTTATTGGCCTGTATATAACCAACGAACTGAGTTTTGATAAATTTCAGCAAAAGGGCAACCGTATTGGCCGCGTTATAATGCAGTACCGCTTTAGCAGCGGCGATTTTAACAGCGGCAACTTTACCAGTACCAAGGTGTTTCCTGCTTTCAAAAAAACTTTCCCGGAGGTTGAATCAGGCGTGCGTATGCAGCAGCGTAAACTGGTGGTTACATACGGTGATAAACAGTTTGACGAAAGCCATATTATGTTTGCTGATTCTACTTTTTTTGATTTGTTCTCTTTTAAATTATTGCAGGGAGACCCCAAACAGGTAATAAGCGGGTTATATAAAGTAGTGCTTACGCAAACCACCGCTAAAAAATATTTTGGGGATGATAACCCGGTTGGCAAAATTTTAAAAATAGGCAGCGATGCCACCCCTTACCAGGTTACCGGTGTTATACAGGACTGCCCGGTTAACTCGCAGATAAGTTATGATTTCCTTGCTTCGTTTTCTTCCCTCGGCGAAAACCAGGAGGATACCTACTGGGATGCAAACTATACAACCTACCTGCTGCTGAAAGATGAAAAAAGTTTCGCCACGCTGCAGCCTAAAATTGAACCTTTTATGCGCAGGGAAATGGAAGGCAAAGGCGCAACCGTTAATTTTTACCTTGAGCCGTTTAATAAAAT
>DASZUX010000078.1:0-5123 GCA_035547455.1 Chitinophagaceae bacterium | reverse complement strand
CCGAAGTGGAAAACCAGCTCATTTCCTCCGGCGATTACAGGCTTGCGGCAGATCCAACAAAAACATTCATCGTTCCACAACCAAAAGGCGAAGTGCCTTATCTTGATTTTTCGCCATTAGAAAATGCCATGGTTGCATTGAAAAAAAGCACGGATTCTTTGAATGTACTTTGCAGCAAAGCAGTAGCATCCGGCAGCGGAAGCGAGGCATTAAACAAAAAACTTTACCAGGCCGAACAACAGTTGTTGCTTGTAAATGGCTTGCCCCGCCGCCCATGGTACAAACATGCGTTGTACGCTCCTGGCTTTTACACCGGCTATGGCGTTAAAACAATGCCGGGTGTACGCGAAGCTATTGAAGAACGCAACTGGAAAGAAGCCCAGGAGCAGATAAACCTTGATGCACAGGCACTGAATAAACTGGCTGCTTATCTTTTATCGGAATAAGATAAAAAGTATTTCAATAGATTAACACGGGCGGTGGCCCGTGTTTTGTTTGTTTGGGCAATTTTGCAGCGAAACCTGTTATTTAGTTATGGTTAATAAAATATTTTTTTGCGGCGTACTGTATGTATTGTTTACAGGCACTGCTTCAGCACAAAATTCTATCGGAAGTTTAAAGTTGTTGGGTTCGTATGAAGTACCGTACCACCTGCAGTATAATAATACAACAATAGGCGGTTTATCAGGCATAGACTATAATCCCCGCAAAAAAGAATATTACCTTATAAGCGATGATCGTTCAGCAATAAGCCCGGCACGTTTTTATACTGCTAAAATTAATTTTAGTGAAAAGGGTATAGATACAGTGTATTTTACGGGCGTTACGTTATTGCAACAAAAAAACGGCATGCTGTATCCCAATTCTAAACAGGAGCCTGCCCGTACGCCCGACCCTGAAGCAATTCGCTATAATCCTTTGCAAAACCGGTTTGTTTGGAGCAGTGAAGGAGAACGTATTGTAAGGAGAAATGACACGGTGCTGGAAAACCCTTCTATCAACATTATTAATGCTGAAGGCAGGTTGGTAGACTCTTTTCCCATACCCGTACAACTTGCCATGCAGGCTGGCGAACATGGCCCAAGACAAAACGGCGTTTTTGAAGGATTGACTTTTGCCGATAACTACAAAACCCTTTATGTTAATGTTGAAGAGCCGTTGTATGATGACGGCCCGCGTGCGGGATTGAGAGATACAGCCACCTGGGTACGGATTTTAAAATATGACGTGGCTGCTAAAAAATTACAGGCACAATATGCATACCATCCTGATGCGGTACCTTATAAACCGGTGCCGGCAACAGCCTTTATGATTAACGGCTTACCGGATATACTTTATGCTGATCATAACCACCTGCTGGTAATGGAAAGGGCCTTTTCTACCGGCAGGCTGCAATGTACTATTAAAATTTACCTTGCTGCAGTAAGCGGGGCCAGCAATATAGCGGCAGTAGCATCACTTAAACAACATCCTCCTGCACAGGTAATGCAAAAAAAGCTGTTGCTGAACATGGATGATTTAGGCCGGTATATTGATAATGTTGAAGGTATGACCTTTGGGCCTTTGCTACCCAATGGACATAAAACGCTGGTGCTTGTGGCCGATAATAACTTTAATGTACTTGAAAAAACACAGTTTTTTTTGTTTGAAGTAATGCCATAGCCGTTACCCTTTTATTTTAAAAGTCGTTTTATTATTATGAGTAAGGTGTACACTATAAAAGCAGTGCAAAAAATACCCATAGATATTGATACTGCATGGGCTTTTTTTAGTAACCCGGGCAACCTGCAGGAAATTACCCCGCCCGATGTTGATTTTAGAGTAACCAGTAAATACCTGGACAGTACTATGTACCCAGGCCAGGTGATTGAATACAAACTAAAGCCGTTATGGGGCATTTCATTTTACTGGATGACGGAAATAACGCATGTAAATGACAGGAAGTTTTTTATTGACGAACAGCGTTTTGGCCCTTACACATTATGGCATCACCAGCACCATTTTGCAGTAATAGAAGGCGGCGTTGAGATGACTGATTTTGTGCATTACAAGGTGCCCGCATGGTTTATAGGCGATATACTTAATGCAGTGGTAATAAAAAAGCAGCTTGGCAAAATATTTTCCTTTCGCTTTACGGCGGTAGAAAAAAAGTTCGGCCGCTGGCCTGGCCAGGAAGAAGACATTGTGATAGAGTAGGCGTACTGTACTTAGTTTGCGGGCGGTATTTTAGCAGCCTGCCTTGCCAGCAATTTCCACTCACCTTTTTGTTTGCGCCAAACAAGCAGTACTATTAAATCAACCTGCTTAAGGGTATTATTACTTGTTACCTCGCCGATAAAGCGGTTACGGACAAGAGCATTATTGCCTGTAATTTTTATGGTTTGTTCGGTGAAGGTAAGTGTATGAAATACGGTTTTGCCGGTAAGCAGGTCTTCTATAAAGGCTTTTTTATCTTCTATAAGCCCCTTGGAATGGCCATAAGTTAAATTGTCGTCGGCTAAGCCTGCAAGTACGCTGCTGTCTGGCTTTAGCAAAGCATCATGCAGGCATTGCATACGTTCTGCTACTGCCTGCTCATCCTTCGTTTGTGCATACAGGCTACAGGATATTACTGAGCACAGTAAAAGGATAAGTAGTTTTTTCATATTGCATGTTTTGTATAGTGGTTTAATTAAGTTTCAGGTAAGGCCGCATTATTTTGAATGATGAGTCCGGCAAGCCATACGTTTTTGCCACATCATCTATTGAGGTAAAACCTTTCATACTGTTCCTGAATTTTATAATTCGTGCCGCAACTGCATCAGTAACACCGGGAAAAGCCTTAAAATCTTCTGCTACCGCAGTATTGATATTAATTTCTTTGTAACTATTTTTACCCGTCATTGGTGCAACTGTCGCTGTTGTTGCGGCCGCAGGCTGTTTTGAGTATTGCGTAAGGCCAGAACCGATGCGTACAAGTGGCAACACTGCCGCAACAGATTTCTTTTTTATCCGGTACACTTTATACAGGTCATCCCCGCTGTTAAATCTTCCTTTGCTTTTCCGGTATTCCAGTATATGGGCGGTCGTCTTCTCCCCGAATCCTAATATCCGCCATCCTTCTGAATCAAGTATGTTGGGGTCGAAACTAAAAAGCCTGTGTTCAATCCTGGCAGGGGATGCGGTGTAGCTCTCTTTTACACTGTCAACTTCATCCGCGTCCAGGCTGTCGCTGCCGGCACCTTTATGCTTTGCCGAAATTGCTGCGAGCTGCCGCTGTGTATTAGGATCAATTACAGGACTGGTAAAAACAGGCTGGTACCAAAAAGTAATAAATGTTATAATTACTATCACAAACAGCAGGATAAATACGGCTTTTCTCTCTCTTTTGGAGAATGTAAAATATTCTTTCCATGCAGCTTTTGGCATAACGCTTATTAGGATTGGGTGCCCGGTATGTGCAAATGTAAACCATCATAGGCTAAATGCACACCCGGCGGTAAAGTCCTCTCAACATCTGCATGGCAGCCCAATTGGTGGCTTATATGGGTGCAGTATGTTTCAGGCACTTCCAGTTCTTTTGCCAATGTTATTACCTGGTTTAAAGTAAAATGCGATATATGTTCCTCGTGCCGCAGGGCATTTACCACCATTATTTTACTGCCACGTATTTTTTCTTTCTCTTTATCATCAATACGGTTGGCATCGGTTATATAAGTAAAATCGCCAAACCGGTAAGCATATACAGGCATTTTATGGTGCCAAACTGTAATTGGCTGCACATGTATGTCACCGATTATAAATGGAGTATCGTCAATGGTAATAAGGTCAATATCAGGTATCCCAGGATACCTGAAATCTGAGAACACGTAGGCAAATTCCCGTTTCAGAGCTTCTTCTGTAAGTGAGTTGGCATATACCCCAATAGGCTTTTTTAGAAAATAGTTATACGGGCGTACATCGTCCAGGCCTGCTGTATGGTCTTTATGGGGATGCGTAAACAATACGGCATCTAATTTTTTATTGCTGATGCGCAGCATCTGCTGCCTGAAATCGGGTGTTGTATCCACAACTAACGTAGTGGAAGATGATTGTACCAGTATGCTGGTACGCAGGCGTTTGTCTTTTTCATCAATAGAGGCACATACGTAGCACGGGCAGGCAATCATAGGTATGCCGGTGCTTGTGCCTGTGCCAAGGAAAGTTATGTTAAGCGTAGGATTTGCCACCGGGCAAAGCTAAGCGTAAATATAGAAATGAGGGAGTGTATAAATGGTTATGCTGTCACCTGCCTCTTCATTACCTCTTCATAAAGCTTCTGGCTTTCATGGGTGAGTTTGTCAAATTCTATCGCCAGTTGAGGTATCAGCTCCAGCAAGGTGTTTATCCTGCCTTCGGTATCCAGGAACTTATTTAAAACTACAATCTTTTTTTGCTCCAGCAAACACCAGCCGCTTTGAAAAGTACCTCTCTCGTAGCGGGTTATATAGCCGGATTCTCCTAAAACATCTTCCAGTTTGTCCAATGTGTGTTGCGTGTACTTCATATTCTTTCCTCAACATTTGGTTATGCAAATTTACTGCATACGGTGTTAAAGGCGGGTTGTTTTATCCACAAGCGTTTAACACATAAAAGTCTTTAATGTACATCGGGGTAAATAAGAACTGGTTGGGTGTAATATTATTTCCAGGCAAACATCCCTGCAGCCTGGAATTGTAAACTGTAATAATCAAGGCGCCAGCCGCTCTATTTGCCAGCCTTCTTTTGTTCTTGTGTACAAAAGCCTGTCATGCAGCCGGCTGCTGCGGCCCTGCCAAAACTCAATGGCTGTTGGCGCAACACGGTAGCCGCCCCAATGTGGTGGCCGGTGAATGGTGCCGTTAAACGCTGCGGCATATTTTTCAATGTTCAGGTCAAGCAGTTCCCGGCTGTTTATCACGCTGCTTTGCGGGCTGGCCCAGGCGCCCAGTTTGCTGCCTTCCGGCCGCGTAATAAAATATTCATCGCTTTCTTGTATGCTGGTTTTTTCAATAGTGCCTTCAATACGTACTTGCCGTTCAAGTTCTTTCCAGAAAAAAAGCAGAGCCACCTGCGGGTTTTCGGCAATATCGCGTCCTTTATGGCTGTTGTAATTGGTAAAAAAT
>DASZUX010000077.1:0-6943 GCA_035547455.1 Chitinophagaceae bacterium | reverse complement strand
CTTTTATTAAAGGTAATCCCGCTACCGCATTACGCAACCCTAACAGCGTGGTAATAACTGCATCAACAGCAAAAAAATATTTTGGCAATGAAGACCCCATGGGTAAGGTATTGCAAATGAATAAAGACCGCGAGGTGAAAGTAACCGGTGTTATTAGAGATATACCCGTTAACTCGCATCTTAATTTTGATGTGGTCATCCCGCTTTCGTACTATGAAACAATGCCTTTTTTTAAAGTATGGATTAACAACAACAACTTTACCTATGTTTTGCTGAATGAACATGCCGGCAGGGAGGCAGTTGAAAAGCGATTTCCCCAGTTTATGCAAAAATATATGGGCGCTGATATGCAGCGCCTGGGGGCACATTTTACCTTATCGCTCACCCCTTTAAAAGATATTTATTTTGAAAGCGCATCCGCTTTTGACAAGGTGCGGCATGGCGACAAAAAGGTAGTGTATATATTCCTTTCTATCGCTGCACTTATTTTACTTATCGCTTGTATAAACTTTATGAACCTTTCAACCATACGCGCCGCGGAGCGCAGTAAGGAGGTGGGACTGCGTAAGGTAATGGGCGCACTGCGTAATAACCTTGTTTGGCAGTTTATAGGCGAATCTGTTTTGCTTACGGTTATTGCATGTATTTTGTCAATAGGGCTGCTGCAATTGTTGTTGCCATTGTATAACGATTTGCTGGGCTATACACTGCAGGTACCTTATACTAACTGGTATTTATACGCCTTTTTTGGCGGCGTAGTTGCAGTGGTTGGCCTGCTGGCCGGCAGTTACCCGGCCCTGGTGCTCTCGCGTTTTTCGCCAATACAGGCGCTTAAAGGCAAACTAAAGCTTGGTAAAGGCGGCTCATTTTTTCGCCAGGTGCTGGTAGTAGTGCAATTCAGTATTTCGGTATTCCTTATAACCGGCACCATTATTATAAACAAGCAGATGGGATATGTAAAAAACAAATCGCTTGGGTATAATCAATCCCAAACCCTCGTCATCCCCCTGGATAACAATGATATTTACAATCACATGGTTGAATTTAAGAACGGGTTACAGGGTAACAGCAATGTGACCGGGGTTTCTATGATGTCGGGTGAGCCGGGTGGATTTTTTGACGAACATACTTTTGAGGCGGAAGGGCAGGATAATAAAATATGGAAATCGAGAACTGAGTTTGCTGATTTTGAATTTGTAAAAACACTGGGGTTGAAGATAATTGCGGGGCGCGATTTTTCGGCCCGGCACCCTACTGATACTACCTCTGCAGTGCTTATTAACCGCACAGCGGCCGGTAGCCTTGGCTTTACACCACAACAGGCCGTTGGTAAATGGCTAAAAAACACGGTACGCGATACTGTACGCCGCTATGTTATTGGTGTGGTGGAAGATTTTAATTATGGCTCCCTAAAAGAAAATATTGAACCGCTGGTTATTTCGCCCTCTACGGATCGCAGGGTAGCCCTGGTGCGGCTAAGCGCCGGCAACCTGCAAAACAATATAGTTGCTGTAAAACGCGCTTATTCAACTGTTGCGCCATCTTACCCGTTTGAATACACTTTTTTGGACCAGAAATTTGGCGAGTTATATAAAAAAGACCTGAAGCAGCAGGAGATATTGAGCATATTTTCAGCGTTGGCTATTGTTATTGCATGCCTGGGGTTGTTTGGCCTGGCATCGTTTACCGCGGCAAAACGCACCAAAGAGATAGGCGTAAGAAAAGTGCTGGGCTCGTCAGTACAAAATATTATTCTGCTGCTGTCAAAAGATTTATTAAAACCGGTGCTGGTCGCCTCTTTAATAGCCATACCTGTTGCTTATACAGTTATGAACAACTGGCTGCAAACTTTTGCCTACCGTACTGCCCTGCAGTGGTGGGTATTTGCTTTTGCGGCAGCAATTACAGTATTTATCGCACTGTTTACTGTAAGCTTTAAGGCCGTGAAAGCAGCGATGGCTAATCCTACTAAAAGCCTGCGCAGCGAATAAAGTACTTAGGTGAGATGTACAATTACAAAGCGGTGCCCAAAGCATCGCTTTTTTGGTTATGTATCCTTACGGTGTGAATAACTGGCTGGAATATTACGTATTAATTAACAAGCGCTGAAATATGTTCAAAAATCATGCATGCTTTCACAATTCGTTCATACATGGGTAATATGCCGGTAACATAGCAAAGGGAACTTTGCAAAACGCCCTTAATTATGGAACGAAGAAAAGTTGACGTGGTAGTGATGAGCGATTTACACCTTGGTACTTATGGATGCCACGCCAAAGAAATTGTAAAATATCTTAGAAGCATAATGCCGCAGGTGCTTGTGCTTAATGGCGATATTATTGACGGATGGCAATTTAATAAAAGATATTTTCCCGTAGCCCACATGCAGGTTATTAAGGAAATTATGAGCCTGCTTAGTAAAGGAAGCCGTGTAATTTACATAACCGGCAATCACGATGAAATGCTGCGCCGCTACAGCGATATACAAATCGGCAATTTTCAGCTTACAGACAAGATGGTGATGGAGATAAACGGCAAGATGACGTGGATATTTCACGGCGATGTGTTTGATGCTACCACCAAAGGCAGTGCAAAATTGCTTGCCAAGCTGGGGGGTCATGGTTATGATTTACTGATATTGCTGAACAGCCTTATTAACTGGTGCCTAAAAATAATGGGCAGGGAAAAAATGAGTTTTAGCAAAAAGGTAAAGAACAGTGTAAAAAAGGCCGTAGCATGGATAGGCAATTTTGAACAGACAGCAGCAGAACTGGCTATAAAAAAACAGTACGACTACGTGATTTGCGGGCACATACACCAACCGCAAAAGCGGGAAATAATAACAAAAGAAGGCAGTGTAACCTATTTAAACAGCGGTGACTGGATTGAAAACCTTACCAGCCTGGAGTACAATAATAACGAATGGAGTATTTACCATTATGATGAAAAGCAGTTTGAAATGACGCCGCCTGAAGAAATGAATAAAAAACTGCCTGAGCTTAACGTGGTAACAGATGAGGTATTATTGTTTAGTGCATTAAAAAATGCCAAACGCATGCCGCTTGCAACACTGCTTAAAAAAGCTGCAGGTGCATAATTATTATGAAAATATTATATAGCATACAGGCTACAGGTAACGGGCATATAGCACGCGCTGCTGAAATAATGCCTTACCTTACCCAGTACGGCGAAGTAGATGTTTTTTTAAGCGGCAGTAATAGTAACCTTGCTGTTAACCTTCCTGTTAAATACCGCAGCAAAGGGGTTAGCTTGTTTTATGGTAACCACGGCAGGCTTGACTACAAAAAGATATACAACGAGTTTAGCTTTTTGCGTATGTGTAAAGAAGCAAGGGCGCTGCCTGTTGAAGACTATGATATTATTTTAAACGACTTTGAAAGCATTACTGCACTGGCCTGCAAAATAAAAAATGTGCCCTCAGTTAATTTTGGGCACCAGGCAAGTTTTTACTCAAAAAATACTCCTTTAAGTGAAACACGCGACTGGCTGGGTGAAACCATTTTACGCCATTATGCCAAAGCCACAGCATACGTTGGCCTGCATTTTGAACCGTATGATGATTTTATCTTCAACCCTATTATAAAGCAGGATATACTTTCTGCTGAACCCTCCGACAAAGGGCATATAACCGTTTATCTTTCGCATTACAGCGATGAGATGGTAGCCGCACAATTGAAAAATGTTGACGGTGTACGCTTTGAGGTGTTTTCAAAAAAGGCAGCCGCCGTTACAGTTGACGGCAATATAACCTACATGCCTGTAAGCGCTGCAGCCTTTAACCAAAGCATGATACATTGCCACGGCATGATAACCGGCGCAGGGTTTGAAACCCCTGCTGAAATATTATACATGGGCAAAAAGCTGCTATGCCTGCCTATACGCGGCCAGTATGAGCAATGGTGCAACGCAGCCGCGCTAAAACGTTTTAATGTGCCTGTAATACCTGTGATGGACGATAAGTTTGCCACTACAGTAAAAAACTGGCTTAATGCTCCATACCCGCACCGCCTGCAGCTTACCCACACCACCTACGATATTGTGCAGCACGCGGTACAAACAGCAAGAGCGTTAAAACCAGCTGGTATCGCTGCCGCAAAAAAAAGCAGGGTGGTAAAGGAGTTTGCATAAGCATAATCTGGCCGTTTATTGTATTAATACTTTTTTCATATCTCCCCGCCCAAAAAACGAAGGAAAGTACATTAAAGATGCACTGGCGGGGTTAAGTGTATACGTACCACTGTACCTTACTTCAAGCTCTACTGTAAAGCGATTTATACCCTGGGGCAGGTAATTGGTAAATAACACCAGTTTGTTTTTTAAAAACTCCTTATGTACGGCCCAATCATCCTGGTTATGCATTGCATAAGTACAACCCGCAGGTATGGGTATTTCAATCATTACGTATTCAGCTTCTTTTAGCACGTTTATGTTTGCTACCAGTGTAACTTTTGTACCGGCGTTCAGGTAGCTTATTTTCCGGCCATCCTTTTCAAAGTATGTTGTAATATCAAAATTGCCGGTTACAGCTAACGGGTCTTTATTAAACCAATGCTGGTAAACGGTAAAATAAGTTAAGCCGCCACCAGTTTTATATATGTTTAATGCCCCTGATTTGTTTGAAATTTTTCCCGCGAAGGGAAACCGCTGTATAGTAAAAGCAGTATCACCTGCCACCCTAATTTCCGCGGGCCTGTTAAAGCTGCTGTTTTGTGCCAGTACATACGGTACCAGGGCATAAAGCACGGATGCACTTGTTACAGTATTGGGCCAATAACCGTCCGCACGTTGCTGCAAAAAGTATTGCATTATACCATTCAGCTCTTTGTCATAACCCTTTTCATTTTGCATAGCCTCAAACGCCAATATGGTAGCAGCGTTAGCATCGCTGTACCACCGGTAATTGTAATCGCCCCAGTGAAGGCTGCCCAGCATGCCCGGCACGCCCCTGTTAAGCAGGCTGTCAAGTTCTGCAGTATGGGGCATGCCTAAAGCTTGTTGGATAATAACATATTGCCATTGCTGCAGTATTGTTAAAGAATCAAATGTTAACTTTTTCAGCCACGGCCCATAATTTAGCTGGTGTTTTGCTTTACACATAGTAAGCAAGGTTGAAAGCAATTTGTCACCGTCAAGGGTGGGTAGTTGGTTTTGCAGGTATAAAAGTCCGTTTCGTATGCTGGTTTCTACCAAAGGGTTTTGCCTTAACCCCACCAATGCCTGTATTACATAATTTGTAATATATATATCAGCACTGCCTCCGGGCCACCATGGCCAGGCACCATCGTACAATTGGTTTTTACGAATTTTGTCAACCAGCAAATCAATTGTTTTGTCATCAGTAAATGGTTTATGCAACGCCTCATTAATTCTCTTTTCCATCAAAAGTCCTTTTAGCTTTGACGAAGTTTGTTCCATACAGTAATATGGATACTTTTTAAGTAATTCAATTTCCTGGAGAAAAAAGTCGAGCGCATTGTTTTGGACATAAATATTTACCGGCCCTTCAAGCTGTGGTTTATATATAAAAGATGTGTCTGCCCTTAGTACCCAAAAGCAGCCGTTTGTTTCTTCAGTACCGGGTTTAAAAACGGGTATTTTTCTTTCTTCCCCATCTTTGAACCCAGTTGTTGTTTGCAGGGTGTATGCAGTTGTAACAGTATCAGCCACTGGGGCCGCAACAATATAACCATGCACTGATGAAGCGTTTGGCTGCAGTACGGTATTTCCGTGCATGACGGCAACATGATTTATATTAAACGTGGATGAAATATTGTAACTGCTTTGCGTATAATTATACGCTTTGCCCATTACTTGCGCTGTATCGCCCTGTAGTAAAAACTGTGGAGTGCTTAATTGTGCCATCACGGGTTTGTATGACCGTACAAATGTTGTTGCTTTACCGATGCGGCGGTGTTTATCCATGCCCAGCACATACGTTTGCCAGCCGGTAACATTGTCAGGGTAAGTAACTGTAAACTGCGCATTCCCGTTTTTATCGGTAAGCACTTGAGGTATCCAAAAAGCATAATCCCTGAACTGGTTTCTCAAGGTTTTAGTTTTAGTAGTAATAACTATTACCCCACCGGCTGCCCTCGCGCCATAAATAGCGGTTTCTGCACCCTTAAGCACAGATATTGATTCAATAAAGTCAGGTGAAATATTGGCCGGCAACGCGTCGTAAGCAATGCCATCCACGATAAACAGGGGCGAATTGTCAATGGTACTGCTGCTTATGCCCCTAAGTATAATTTGTATGGTATTGCCTGGTGCGCCATTTTCCGCACTTACCTGCACACCTGCGGCCTTGCCAGACAAACTATCTGAAGAAAATAAATCTGCCTCTTTAACAACGGCCACAGCACCCGTAACATCCAGCTTTCTCTGTCTGCCATAGCCCGTCACTACCACCTCGCTGAGGCTTGCAATGGCCGGTTTCAGGGAGATTATAGCCTCAGAAAGCGCACTCCCTGCCTGCTTTAATACTTCAGCAGTTTCATATCCAATCCCGGAAATAACAAGCGTATATGAGCCCCCTTTTAAACCACTCAATGTAAATTCTCCGTCGGCATTTGTTGCAGTTGCCCGCTTTGTACCTTTAATTGTTACTGTAGCAAAAGCAACAGGCAGTTTACCCTTAGCATCAACAATTTTGCCCGTAATAAAAGCTGCCCCCGTCTTGTAACCCGGCAACAGGTCTTCCGGCTGCAAAACCGGCCTTTCAGCTTTTTTTTGAGCGCCCTGGAGCACAGGCATCGGCTTCATAGATTCGTTTATCAACTGTTCTATTACCTTATTACCGTTGCGGTACTCGGCCCCCCCGGTATTAATGCAAAAAGTAGCCCCTGCACTAACTGCAATATTGGTTATAACGGCTGTTTCAAATTTGGAGTTTACAAGCAAAATAGTATAAGTTCCTGATTGT
>DASZUX010000076.1:0-4142 GCA_035547455.1 Chitinophagaceae bacterium | reverse complement strand
AGAACACTGAACAAAGAAAATAAAACACACCTTATATGCTTAAAAACTTTTTCAAAACAGCTACTCGTGCATTAGCTAAAAACAAAACGTATAGCTTTTTAAACATTTTTGGCCTTGCTACAGGTATAGCGTGTGCGGGGCTTATTTTTTTGTGGGTTGAAAACGAGGTAAAGTTTGATTCAGTACACCTTAAAAAAGACCGGCTGTATGCGCTTGCCAACAACCAGGATTTTGGTGGCAAGATATTTACTTTTACCGGTGTTAACAGCAATGCCACACCAGGCCTGCTTGCAGAAGCCGTAAAAAATGAAATACCCGGCGTGGTAAATGCAGGCCGCGTAAGCTGGAGCACCCGTAGCCTTTTTACATTAGCCGATAAGTCAGTGTATGAAAGCGGCTTTTATATTGACTCTTCTTTATTTAACATGCTTACTTTCAACTTTGTTGAAGGCAATCCTAAAACTGCGTTTAACCAGTTGTATTCAATAGTTATCACTGAAAAAATGGCCAAGCATTTTTTTGGAAGCGAAAAAAATGTAATCGGCAAAACCTTAAAAGCAGACAACGACCAGAATTACACAATTAGCGGTGTTGTTAAAGAAATGCCCGAAAACTCATCGCTGCGCTTTGACTGGGTAGCATCTTTCGATATATTTTTTAAGCAACACCAGTGGTTAACAGGCTGGGGCGCCAACAGCATAAATACCTTTGTTGAGTTAGCACCCACTGCAAACGTTACCGCTGTAAATAAACAGTTATACGGTTTTATACAAAAAAAGCAGGCAACAGCCACTGCGCACTTATTTTTATTCAGCATGAATGATTGGCGGCTGCGCAGCGACTTTACTAACGGGAAACCTTCGGGCGGGCGTATTGAATACATACACATGTTCAGCGCCATTGCCTGGATAATATTGCTGATAGCCTGTATAAACTTTATGAACCTTGCCACTGCACGAAGTGAAAAACGCGCAAAAGAAGTAGGTGTACGTAAAGTAATGGGTGCAGCCAAGAGCATGCTGGTTGCGCAGTTTATAGGCGAAGCCATTTGCATGGCTGCGATGGCGGCTGTTGTGGGTGTTATAATAATAATATCAGTGCTGCCCTTATTTAACACATTGGTGCAAAAGCAACTTACACCGGGACTTGACAATCCTGTGCATATAGCCCTGCTGGTCGGTGTAACTTTAATATCCGGTCTTGTTGCAGGCAGTTACCCCGCCCTGTACTTATCATCCTTTAATCCAATCTATGTGTTTAAAGGTATTAAGCTTAAAAGCGGCGGTGCATCAATAGTGCGTAAAGGGCTGGTGGTATTGCAGTTTACTGCATCTATTGTGCTTATAATAAGCACCATTATTATTTACCAGCAAATACAGCATATAAAAAGCAGGGATATGGGTTATGACCGCACCCATCTTTTAACAATGCCCGTACGTGGGGACATGGTTAAAAATTATGATGCCATTAAACAGGGCCTGTTAACTACCGGTGTTGTAGAAAATGTTGCACTTAACAGTATGAATACTTTATACATGGGCGACAATGGGTCAATTAAAGATTTATCATGGCCTGGTAAAAACCCTAACCTTGATGTGTTGGTATCCTTCAGGCAGGTAAGCCCCGGTTTTATTGCTACTGCAGGCATGCACATGAAGGAAGGCCGTGACTTTACTGATGCAAAAGCAGACAGCAATAATATTTTGATTACTGAGTCTTTCGCCAGGCTAATGGGCAAGGGCAGCCCCTTAGGCACTGTAATTAGCGGCAACGGTTACACGCTTAAAGTAATTGGCATTGTGAAAGATTATGTGTACGGCGATATGTACGGCAGTCCCGACCCAGTATTATTCGGCTGTGCGCCAGAGCAGGCATCTTTCATGTATGTACGTATAAAACCGCAGGCACAAAACAGCCAGGCACTGGCTAAGCTGGAAGCGGTAATGAAAAAGTATAATCCCTCGTACCCGTTTGAATATTCGTTTTTAGATGATGAATTTAATAACATTTTCAGCAGCGAGATGCTGATAGGGCAGTTGTCTCGCATTTTCGCAACGCTGGCTATTATCATATCATGTCTTGGATTATTTGGGTTATCAGCCTACACGGCAGAGCGCCGCACAAAGGAAATTGGCATACGCAAGGTGTTGGGCGCAAGTGTAACGGGTATAGCGGGGCTTTTGTCAAAGGAGTTTGTACAACTGGTATTGCTGTCATCGCTAATTGCTTTCCCTTTTGCATGGTGGGGCATGAATAAATGGCTGCAGGGTTACAGTTACCGCATAACCATTAGCTGGTGGGTGTTTGCCATAGCTGGCGTTTCTGCCTTGCTCATAGCCTTGCTTACTATCAGTTACCAGGCCATAAAAGCTGCTTTAATGAACCCGGTAAAGAGTTTGAGAACGGAATAATGAATAGCAAAAATGGGCGTTATTACTTGTGCATCAGCACAACTTGTTGTGTGGAAGCATAAGAGGGTTAATATTAAAACTTAAAACAGTCAAAATGCTAAAGAATTATATTAAGACGGCATGGCGCAGTATTATGAACAACAAAGCCCACAGTGCGCTCAATGCTTTCGGGCTTGCCATGGGCATGGCAGTTGCCTTGCTTATTGGTTTGTGGGTACAATACCAATTCTATTTTGACAAATTCCTTCCCGGGCATGAACGCGCTTTTCAAACAGTGATAAGAAGCGAAAATAATGGTGAAAAAAATGCAGGCATTGCTACACCCCTGCCATTGGCAGATGTAATGAAAAAAGATGTTCCCGGCATTCAATATGTGGCGCAGGCTACGTTTGCCGGCAGTCATAGCCTGGTAGCAGGTGATAAAAAGTTGTATGCCGGAGGCAACTTTACAGGCACTGATTTTCTTAAAATATTTCGATACCCGCTGCTGCAGGGCAGCGCCGGTAATGCACTGACCGATCCTAACTCTATTGTACTTACACAATCAATTGCTAAAGCGCTTTTTGGTAGAGGGAACGCGCTTAATAAAACTGTACGTATTGATAACCAATTTAATGTAAAAGTTACTGGTGTGTTAGCTGACTTGCCGGCCAACAGCAGCATGCAATTCAAATATATTATGCCTTTTACGCTGTATGTGCAAACACAGCAATGGATAAAAGATAATATTACTAACTGGAATTTAGACCCCATACAAACTTTCGTGTCAATTGCGCCCGGCATTACAGAGCAACAAATAGCACCTATACTTAAACAACTTGAAGCAAAGTATAATCCTGAAGGCTACAAGCCCCGTAAGCTGGAACCATGGCTGCAGCCTTACGAGCGTGTACACCTGTACGGCGATTACAAAAACGGCGAAGAAGCGGGCTTTATTGATTATGTACGTATGTTTAGCCTTATTGGCATACTGGTGCTGCTGATAGCATGTATAAATTTTGTAAACCTTTCTACCGCGCGCTCAGAAAAGCGTGCAAAAGAAGTTGGCATACGTAAAGTAGCAGGCTCATTGCGTGTACAAATAATCGTTCAGTTTTTGGTAGAATCACTGCTGGTAACGCTTATATCGCTGGGCATTGCACTGTTTTTAATAAGTGCCGTTTTGCCGGCTTTTAACACGCTTACATCAAGCAATATAAGTATACCCTGGAGCAGTATTGGTTTTTGGGGCATCATGCTGGCTTATGCTGCTGTAACAGGTTTACTTGCAGGCAGCAGGCCTGCTTTTTACCTTTCTTCCTTCAGGCCGGTAAAAGTGCTTAAGGGTACGCTTAAGGCGGGCAAAAATGCAAGCCTTCCGCGAAAGGTACTGGTAGTGTTGCAGTTCTCCAGTTCTGTCGCCCTTGTTATTGGCACCGCTATAGTGTACCAGCAAATTCAATTTGCTAAAAACAGGCCTGCAGGCTTTAATGCAAACAGGCTTATAATGACAGATGCGAGCAGTGATATTGACCACAACTTTGCCGCGCTTAAAAATGATATGCTGCAAACGGGGCTTGTTAGCAGCGTAACAAAATCAACGGCGCCCGCTACGGCTATATACTCATGGACGGGAGTTGATGACTGGAAGGGAAAGAATCCCGGGGAGACTCTGGGTGTGGGCACTATTGGCATAACCAGGGACTATTTTGAAACACTGGGCATGCACTTAATACAAGGCAGAGATTTTAT
>DASZUX010000075.1:0-1741 GCA_035547455.1 Chitinophagaceae bacterium | reverse complement strand
CAACGGCAGCATGGCAGGGAGGGTTAATAGCTCATAGTCAATAATTCATGGAAAGAACGATGAGAGTTATATATGGTTATTAGTCCATGGCAGGTAAACCCCGATGAACTATGCCCCATGAACTATGAACCGTGAACTGTAGGCTATCAACTTACTCGCTTCTTAATGCTTTTACCGGGTTGGTAACCGCTGCCTTTATGGTACGGAAACTTACAGTAATAACAGCAATAAGCATTAGCAGCAGGCCTGCGCCCGCAAATACCCACCACTGCAGCGTTACACGGTAGCTGTAACCCTGCAGCCACCTGCTTAAAGCAAGCCAGGCAATGGGGGTGGCTATAACAAAAGCTACCAGCACAAGCCGCAGGAAGTCTTTTGACAGTAATGCAGTAATGTTAAGCACAGATGCACCGAGCACTTTACGCACACCAATTTCTTTTACACGCTGCTGTACTGCGTAAGACGACAAGCCAAACAACCCCGCACAGGCTAATAATATAGCAATACCTGCAAACAGGTTCATAACTTTGCCCAGCCTTATTTCAGCGGTGTACAACTGGTTGTAATCTTCATCAAGAAAATGGTATTCAAAAGGGCGGTGGGGTACTACTTCTTTCCACTTGCCCTCCAGGTACTTTATAGTTTGGGGTATATTGTTACCGTTTATCTTCACCATAAGGTTACGGCTCCATGCCTCAGTAAACAGTACCAGTGGTTTTACGGGAGTGTGTAGAGATTTAAAGTTGAAATCTTTTACCACGCCTCTTACCGTGCCGGGCCTGCTTTCATCTAAAAACATTTTTTTGCCAACAGCTTCTTCCGGGGTCCATCCCAATACTTTGGCTGCTGACTCGTTTAAAATAAAATGGTATTGCTTTTTATCCTGCTCCTGTGTATCTGCATCCTGTACATCCTGCTTTGTAAAATCGCTGCCGGCAATAACATGCGCTCCTATCGTTTTTATAAAGTCTTCATCTACGCGGTTGGCGGTTACTGCCATCTGGTCGCCCTCGTTCATTACGGCGGAGCGCATATTGTACCCGCTAACTATGTCTGTGGGCAGGTTACTGGCGCGGCATACGCTTTTAACATCCGGGTTAGCCCCAAACGCTGTTTTTATGGTTTGTATGCTGCCCAGCATTTTGCTATCCAGCGGCATAACCAATATATGCTCCCTGTCGTAGCCAAGGTCTTTATTTTGTATGTAATGCAACTGGTGTTGTATTACAAATGAGGCGATAATAAGAAACACGGAAATAACAAACTGAAAAATCATCAGCGTTTTTCTAAGCCATGTGCCTGATGCTGTATTTTTAAAAGCGCCCTTAAGCACTTTTACAGGTAAAAAGTTTGAAAGCACAAATGCCGGGTAGCTGCCTGCCAGCAACCCGATACAGGCTGTTACAAAAAGCGCCGTACCAATTATGCCCGGCGAAAACAGCGATGTAATGCTGATCGGTTTGCCCGTAAGCCCGTTAAAGGGTTGTAACACGGCTATTGCAACACCTATGCTTAATACAAGTGCGATAAGCGACAGCAGGGCAGACTCTGCAATAAACTGCGCAAAAATCTGCCGTTTGTGCGCGCCGGTTACCTTGCGTATGCCTACCTCCCGCGCACGCTCCATAGAACGGGCTGTGCTTAGATTGATATAAGTAAAACAGGCTATAGCCAATATAAGTATAGCCACAGCCGCCAGGATATAAATATAATAGACGCTGGTATTGGGTACAAAGCCTTC
>DASZUX010000074.1:0-4311 GCA_035547455.1 Chitinophagaceae bacterium | reverse complement strand
TTATCGGCAATAAACCTGGCAGTGTTTTTACGCACGGTAGCTTCGTCCCCGTTTTCTGAAATATCCATAAACAGGAATACTACATCCTTATCGTTTTTATACTTGTTGACAGCTTCCTGCATGGCAGGGAAAGATGCGCGGCAGGGGCCGCACCAGGTAGCCCAAAAATCAAGCACTACTACTTTGTTCCGGAACGATGCCAGCGATACTTCGTTTCCGTCAAGGTCTTTCAGCGTAAAATCTTTGGCTTTAAGGTCGCCCAGGGTTTCTTTTATTTTATTAAGCGCCTTTTGTTTTGCCAGTGTAATTGCCTGCTGCTTTATTCTTTCGTACTCATCCTGCGGCAGGTTTAGCTCAGTATAAATACTCTGCAGTTGTTTTTGCATACCTGGCGAGTTAACGCCGGATAACAATTGCTCCTCAATATACTTACGTGCAAATGCTGCCCCCTTTGCCTTTTGCGCATACATGGCATATCTTTCTTTTTCGCCGTCGTCAAACGTGGTTTTATCAATAGCGTTTTCATAATAAAACGCTGAATCGGCCTTATTAAGCTTGTATAAAATAAGGGCATAAGTATCGGCGTATAAACCAAAAGTAGCCTGCCAGTTTTTCCTGGCATCTGCTGTTGCTTTAGGGTCATCAATCTTTTCCTTAACCGCCTGCAACGATTTCATGGACATGCCGGCTGCATATTCCAGTTGGGTGCCCTCGTTATAAAGCTGCTGGCCAGACAAGCTCCAAGCAGCATTATTGTATATAGCTGCCAATTGTATTTTATCTGTTACATAAGCGCTGTATTTATCAACATTAGCCCAGTCTTTTTTATCAGCATAATACGATACTATCATGCGGTAAAAATTATCTTTTGTTGCAGCGGAACTGTCACCAAATTTTGCAGCATATTCATGCATTGCTGCAAGGTATTTTTCTGCTGATGGTTCTTTATCTGCATATAGCTTGTTATAAAACTTACTTTTTGCCAGCTGGCCCTTGGGGTAGGCAGCCAAAATTTTTGTTTCGGCTTGTGTTACTTCATCTGTCATGCCCATTTGCCTGTAAAGGTTCTGGGCACTAAGCCATTTTTCCTCTGTAGTTTTTTTAGCAAATTGCTGTTTTGCATAAGCAACCAGTACTGGCCTGGCTGAGTCTTTATTTTGCGGGTACAGCAATTGCAAGTAGCCGGCATAATATTTCTCTTTCAGCGCAGGCATTTTTTTAAACTCGGCCGCATACAAACCTGTAGCATACCCGTGTGGCGGCTTTATTTTAAAAAGATATGGGGCATAACCGCCTGTTAGTTGTGCGGCAATAACTCCCGCCTCATCAAAAACTTTTCCTTTTTTGTCATATAACGGTATAACAAAGGTGGTTTCGTTATTATTGTCAAACATAACTCCTTTGCCGTTTACCATACATACCAGTAAGACGGGTGTTGAGTCGGGGGCATTAAAATTAAAATCGTATGCGTCGCCGTTTTTTGTTAAGGGCACTACCTTGTTAAAATAACCCTTATTAAAATAAATTATTGAGGCGGAAAGGCCGTCCGGCACCGCAATACCTGCCGGCGGCTGGTATATGTAATGGTTTTCTTCGCCTGCTTTGGGCGTTGTGCTGGTCGCGGTTAGATTACCGCCGGTTTGTGCTTTGCAAATTACTGCTGCGGTTACAAGCAATAAGGTGGTTACAACAGGTTTCATGTAATTATTATTGGTTAGGGAATATAAGGATTTGCAAATACATGAAACGAATTTAATTATTATTATTTGTTTTTTTCGCAGGCTGTTATAAATAGTTAACCTATTTATAGTATTTGATCCGCAAGTTGTGCGGCAGGGGTTTCATGTGCCCTGCGCTTTATGTATTTGTTGCCGGCGGCAATACCCGGCTGCTCAATAAACCTCCAGCAAAGTTTTGAAATGACCGCACTGGTAAGTATTACAAGCCCCAGCAGTTCAATAAAATGCAGGTAAGGATTAGCTGCGAAAGGAAAATAGTCTTCCAGCACATAAATTACTATAAAATGCACCAGGTAAAGGCTAAAGCTTATTTCGCCTAAAAAACGGGTAACCCTGTTATCAAAAAGTTTTATTGAGTGTTGTGCCAGGAAGAATATATTGATGGAGAAAAAAATGGCAAGAATTATATGCTCGGGTATAATGTTATAGGGATCAATATTACGCTTAAAGTAAGCGAATACAACCATTATGATGGTAGATGCAGCAATACCGGTATATGTTTTTATCTTGCTGCCGGTTGAAAATAGCTGTAAAGCAAAAAACAACACTATACCTGCCATAAAAACCGCAGCCTGGTTGGGAAACCAAAAGTATAAAAACCAGCTTTCCGGTTTATGGTAGTCAATCTGCAGGCGAATGAGCGCATACCTTATCAGCAGCTTTAGTACAACCGTGCCTGCACCAAGTGCCACAAACCAAATAGCGGCCTTTTTTATGTTCTTAATACGTGCAAATAAAAAAGGAACACAGCAGTAAAAAGCCATTTCAACTCCAACACTCCAGCCACCCGGGGGTATATAATTTATAGCACCCGGTATAAAACCGTTTACGTAAAAAATATTGGCCAACACCTTCCACGCTACCAGCGGGTTGCCATCGTTATAACCAGGCTTTAAATAACATATTACCGAATATACAAGCGCTGCGGTATAATACATGGGGCTTATACGCGCAAGCCGGCGTATAAAAAAATTGCGGGCAGCAGCCCCTCCCTCCTTTTCAATCCGGTATGAATATGAACGGAAAAGAGTAAAAGCGCTTGCCACAAAAAATAATTGTACCCCAAAAGCCCCCTTGCCACATACATACCTGAATGTTTCGGGCAATGCAGGTACTGCATTAGCTGCGTGTAACACAATTACCAGCAATATTGCCAGCCCGCGCACCGCGTTAATATAGCCAAGCTTATCCCTGCCGGTATTCTTCATCTCTGTAAATATAAAAAAATAAACATACATCACATACTGGTTATTATGGTTTAATTTATTAAATATTGCAGGTTTGCAAGGCTTTGTTTTGTCTAAACACTCTACCTTTAAATTATTATTTTATACAGTATGCAAACCTTTTCCTTTCCTGCTGCGTTAAAAGGCATAAAAGACATAGGCTGGCTTAAAAGCAATTTTTACTTCAGCTTCAGCGATTATTGCAACCCCGTTAAAAGCGCATTCGGCACTTTAATAACATTTAATGATGATTATGTTTTGCCTGGCAAAGGGTTTCGTATTCATCCACACATTAACATGGAGATTATTTCCATTTTGCTGCAGGGTAAAATGAACCACAAAGACACAATGGGATACAGCACTGTTATTGAAGAAGGCGGGGTACAAATAATGAGCGCAGGCAGCGGTCTTAAACACGAAGAATATAATATAGGGGATGAAGATGTAAACTTTTTACAAATATGGATTCAACCCAAACAGCAAAACATTATACCGCGTTACCAGCAACGTAGTTTTCCAAAAGAAAAGGGGAAGAACAAACTCACTACAATTGTTTCAACAGAAGAAGGACAGGCGCATTGCTGGATAAACCAGAACGCAAAACTCTCGCTCGGTTATTATGATAAAGATGCGGAGATAAATTACGGCTTTAATCCCACCAATAAATGCCTGTTCATTTTTGTGATAGAAGGAAGCATTGCAGTGAATGGTATAGCTGTGCCGCAACGCGATGCTTTAGGTGTTTGGGATACTGACAGTGTACAAATTAAATGCACGAACGAAGCTTATTTCTTGATAATTGAAACGGTAATAAACCAGAAGTAGTTTTTTTTGATAGCATTAATTTTAAACCCTAACCTTAATATGTCTTTCTTTTACGTTCTGGCGTTAATAACTTTGTTGGGCTATCCACTTATCGCATCACAAATATCGAAACATGCCTTCACCCGCAAGATTAAAATAACGGCGAGGTGGCTTGTTGTTTTTTTTTGCGCTGCACAATATCTTATTTTTTATTGGTTTTTCCATCAAGGGTAACTACCCCGATTATATCGTCTTTTCGTTAGCATATTTTACGTTCTGCTATATTGTTTTTATGCTTGCCAGTATTACAGGTGGCTTTCTAAAATTCGTTCGGGTGGTGGGATTAATTATCATTTACATTGGTGCCCTTATTGGTGCCTGCGGCATTTTTTTGTTCATTTTTATAGCCCAGGATTACGAGCCCGATAAATATGTTCGTTTTAGCAGTGAGGGCACGTTGTACGAAACAAGGCAATACGCCTTTGGTGGGGCCACGCTTTCAAATACACGTTACACTTTCGAAACATACCGTCAATATTCTT
>DASZUX010000073.1:0-16531 GCA_035547455.1 Chitinophagaceae bacterium | reverse complement strand
GCTTAACTACATTTATGTAATTGGCGAAGATAAGCTGAGCAGCGACCTGATGAAGATTTCAGACAGCGTAAATAATGCTACCCTGCACCTTGAACTTGACCGCCGGTTTAATGACCCGAAAGACCCCAACCGCTTTTACTACCGTAGCGACCACTTTAATTTTGCAAAACACGGCGTGCCGGTTATATTTTACTTTAACGGAACCCATAAAGATTATCACCGCCCCACTGATACCGTGGATAAAATTAATTTTGGCCTGATGGAAAAACGCGTGAAACTGGTGTTTTACACTGCATGGACCATGGCTAACCGGGATAATATGCTGGTTAGGGATATACCATTGAAATAAGCGATACAAAATACTGTTACAAAATCGCCCCGGGCCCGGGGCGATTTTTATTAGGATAGCCTACAATTTTTTATATTCTAAATAATAACTTTGAATTGATAAAAGCTGCCTACCGAAGCATTACCATAGCCCGAACAGTTTTTTTTCTTCAAAGCCTACATATATGCCATCTTCACGCACCTCAACCGGGTATGTTTTAAGATAGTACCCCTCCCCGGTAACATTGCGGCCGTTAGAAAGATTAAACTTGTAGCGGTGCAGCGGGCACACAATATTGCCGGCGGCATCAATAAAACCATCTGCCAATATGCCGCTGGCATGCGGGCATTTATGGGCGCATGCAAAAAAAATATTATTAACCTTTGCTATAGTAATTTTCTTACCTCCGGCTTCGGCTATTGTTAGCCCGCTTGCATTAAACAGCAACTCGCCGGGATGTTGTGCAATTTTGTGCCAGGTGTATTTAAGTAAATTGCTCATTGTACGTTTTACAGCGGCGCAACTAATATAAAGGCCGCATCCTGCAAATGTACAAACAGGCATATATGCAAAATTATTATTGCAATAATCGTCGCTTTGGGGGGCCAATCGCTCAATTATCGAAACAGGGTAAATTTTGCTTTATACTGCAACGGCATTGTTCAAGCTCATGGTTTATAAAGCCAGGGGGCGTAATTTTACAACATGCCGTATTTTAACTTGAATGATAGTGTGAATTTGCTGGGTAAGTTAACCCCGCGGCGCGCATGGAACGCTTTTAAGGTAATGAGCAGTTACCAGCTAAGCAAGCTGTTTAAAAAGCCTGTGCAATGGGGGTATCCTGTATCGGTTTCCTTTGAGCCTACTACAAGCTGCAACCTGCGATGCCCTGAATGCCCCAGCGGGCTAAGAGAATTTACCCGCCCTACAGGCATGCTGAAGAAAGATTTTTTCAGGGAGACAATTGACGATATACACAAGGAATTGCTGTACCTGATATTTTATTTTCAGGGCGAACCTTTTTTAAATCCCGATTTTTTAGAAATGGTAAAATACGCCCACGAAAAAGGTATTTATACTGCTACCAGCACCAATGCTCACTATCTTACAGATGAAAAAGCCCGCAAAACGGTAGAAAGCGGTCTTGACCGCCTGATTATAAGCATTGACGGAACAACGCAGGATGTGTACAAACAATACCGGGTTGGTGGCAATATTGAAAAAGTATTACAGGGGGCCCGCAATATTGTAAAATGGAAAAAAGAATTAAAAAGTAAAACGCCATTTGTGTTCTTCCAGTTTTTGGTAGTAAAGCCAAATGAACACCAGATTGAAGATGTAAAAAGACTGGCGAAAGAAATAGGGGTTGACCAGGTGCGCTTTAAAACCGCCCAGGTATATGATTATGAGAACGACCCAAACAACCTTATACCTGAAAACCTTAAATACAGCCGTTACAAAAAAGATAAAAATGGTAAACGGGTTATTAAAAGCGGCCTGAACAACCATTGCTGGAAGCTATGGCACGCTAATGTAATTACCTGGGACGGGCTAGTAGTACCGTGCTGTTTTGATAAAGATGCCATGCACCGCCTGGGCAATTTAAAGATGCAGTCGTTTAAACAAATCTGGAATAACGACAACTACAAACAGTTCAGGAGTGAACTGATGAGCAGCCGCAAAAATATTGACATTTGTGCCAACTGCAGCGAGGGACTTACTGTTTGGGAAGATTGAAAGGCCTGCTTTAACTTACCAGCGTACCTACAGGTTTGCCTTCTACTACATTAAGCAAGTTGCCCGGCTTATTCATATCAAACACGATAATGGGCAGCTTATTTTCCATGCAAAGGGTAAATGCCGTCATATCCATTACCTTAAGATTGCGTGTTATACATTCATGAAAGCTTATACTGTCAAACTTGGTGGCCGCAGGGTCCTTCTCTGGGTCGGCGGTGTAAATACCATCAACACGGGTGCCTTTTAATATTACATCCGCCTTCATTTCAATAGCCCTGAGTGAGCCTGCCGTGTCAGTAGTAAAGTAAGGATTGCCGGTGCCCGCGCCAAATATTACCACGCGGCCTTTTTCAAGGTGGCGCATTGCCCGGCGGCGTATATACGGTTCAGCTACCTGCTCCATTTTTATGGCACTTTGCAGCCGGGTGTAAACCCCTACCCTTTCAAGCATAGCCTGCATGGCCATGCCATTAATAACAGTAGCAAGCATGCCCATATAATCACCATGCGCTCTCTCAATACCGCTATCTGCCTCGTTCATACCCCTGTAAATATTACCCCCGCCAATAACAATTGCCACCTGTACACCCAGGTCGGTTACTGCTTTAATATCATTGGCATATTGCTCAATAGTCGGCGGGTTAAACGGTTCGCCCTTATTTTCGCCTGTACCAAGCAGTGCCTCACCTGAAAGCTTTAATAAAATTCTCTTGTACTTTGGAAGCATGATATAAAAAGTATTGAAAGTTTCTCACTGGTGTTTGTGCTGCAAATAACCTCATTTTTAATACATATACCAAGTTTCATTTCATTTTTAGCAACACGCCGGTTATATTTTTTTCGATATTTTATGCGCCGCAACTTTTACAGGATGCAATACACAATAAAAGGGCTGGTAAAAATACAGCCCTTTACAAACCTCACACAATCCAACAAAATTAATTTCCCGGTGTCTTTTGGCCGCCGTTATTATACTTTTCCTCTGCCTTTTTTGCCTTTTCAAAATCAAGCACCACGCCGTTAATACAATAACGCAGCCCTGTAGGCGGGGGGCCATCATCAAATACATGCCCCAGGTGCGATTTACACCTGCCGCACATAACCTCCGTGCGGTGCATGCCGTAGCTATTATCGGGCGCATAAATAATACTGCTTTTACTTATAGGTTCATAAAAACTGGGCCAGCCACAACCGCTTTCAAACTTTGTGTCGCTTTTAAAAAGCGGGTTGCCGCAAACGGCACAGTAGTAAGTGCCAATTTCCTTTGAGTTCTCGTATTTGCTGCTCCACGGGGCTTCGGTTCCTTTTTCCCTCGCCACATGGTACACTTCCGGGGAGAGCACTTTTTTCCAATCGTCATCATTTAGCACCACCCTGCCAGTATCTGTATGGCTGTACGCAGGGTTGTTTTTTTTATTTGCGCTGTCCATATTATTGTTTTGTAAATGTGTGTTTTGAGAATGGCAGCCCTGTACAATAAAGAACATCGCTGCAATAAGGCCTGTACGATATTTTAGTTTCATTTGCCGTATATTTTTAATGTTCGCTCAAATAATGAGGCATTTGCATATAAATACGTTTAATATTATTAAAACTTACATGAATACGATTTATGTACGTGGGTATTTTGTTAAAAGATTTTAAAAACGTAACCCTATATTTGCAAAAACACAAGGGTAGTAAGCAACATGTTCAATATTATTCTATTCGGCCCCCCGGGCAGCGGTAAAGGTACGCAAAGCGAAAAACTTATTGAAACATACGGATTGAAACATTTGAGCACCGGCGACCTTTTACGCAGCGAGATACAGGCCAAAACCCCGCTGGGCCTTGAAGCAAAAAGTTTTATTGACAAAGGAATTTTAGTACCAGATGAAGTTGTAATTGGTATGATTAGTTCAGCCCTTGAAGCAAACCCCGCTGCAAGGGGCTTTTTATTTGATGGCTTTCCCCGTACTGAAGCACAGGCGCAGGCGCTTGATAAATTACTGAAGCTGAAAAATACAGAAATTGGAGTAGTATTAGCTTTAATTGTTAGCGAAGAGGAATTGATAAAAAGACTGTTAAACCGCGGGTTAACCAGTGGCCGCAGTGATGACAGCAACGAGGATGTAATTAAAGACCGGATTGCCGAGTATCATAAAAAAACATCGGCAGTAGCAGACCACTACAAAAAATTTGATAAAGTAGTAACAATAAAAGGCGAGGGAACGGTAGATGAAATTTTTGACCTGCTTACCAAAGAAATTAACCGGAGAATGAATGCCTAAGTCATTCTAAAAAAAGCAACCTGTACCAACTGCCACAAATCCCGTCGTATAAAACGCGGGATTTTTTATTGCCGGTTCCGCCTGTAGCTGTAACTTAATGTTATTAAATAAAAATTCTATGGCTTTTAAAAATGCAATAAGCTGGTTTGAAATACCTACTACCGATATTAAGCGTGCACAAAAGTTTTATGAAACCATATTTGAGATTACAATGGTGCCGCTTGACCTGGGGCAACTGCAGATGTGCATGTTTCCGCTGGAGAGCCCGATGGGGGTAGGTGGTGCGCTTAATTACAGCAAGGATTTTTACAAACCCTCTGCAACTGACGGCCCGCTGATTTATCTTAATGCCAACCCTGATGTACAGGTAATTTTAGACCGTATTGAAGCAGCCGGCGGCAAAATAATTATACCTAAAACAGAAATATCGCCTGAATATGGCCACATGGCCGTTTTTATTGATACTGAGGGTAACAGGATTGCTTTGCACTCCATTCCTCCTTCCATGCAGGGCGTATAGTTATTTTGCAGGCTGTTGTTCTTCTGCGGTAAAGGCCAACTTGCCGGCTTCTCCGGCGGCGCTGTCAAATACCTTATTTCTTTCCGTAGTAAGTATGCGGGAAGGGTAGCGGTTTATTACAATAAAATCGTGGGTTGCCATAATAATGGCCGTACCATAGTCTTTACAAATCTGGAAAAGCAACTGCATTATTTCGTCGCTTGTTTCGGGGTCAAGGTTACCGGTAGGCTCATCTGCAAGGATAACTTTGGGTGAATTAAGCAATGCCCTGGCTATATCAACACGCTGTTGTTCACCGCCACTCATTTCGTAAGGCATTTTAAACCCCTTGCTTTTAAGGCCCACTTTCTCCAGCACATCATTTATTTTCTCTTCAATCAGCTTTTCATCTTTCCATCCTGTGGCCTTTAATACAAACCGCAGGTTTTCGTGTACGTTGCGATCAGTAAGCAACTGAAAATCCTGGAATATTACGCCCAGTGTCCTGCGCAGGTATGGCACTTTTTTCCAATCCATCTTTCGCAGGTCATACCCCGCCACAGTTGCATTACCCTCTTTTAGCGAAAGCTCACCGTACAGTGTTTTCAGGAGGCTGCTTTTTCCTGAGCCGGTTTTGCCTACCAGGTAAACAAACTCCCCTTTTTCAACATCAAAATTTACATCCTGTAATATAAGGTTGCCGCCCTGGTAAATATTTGCATTGCTTACTGATACTACTGTTTCTGCCATAACAAACGATTCTGCCCAAAAGTACCCTAAAGTTAAAGAGTGCTGAAAAATAAATTCTTAAAAAACTTGACACTATTAAAGAAGACGACCTGTAAGTTTGGTAGCCATTTAACAGTAACAAACAACGCCATAAAAAAGTTTATGGGGCAGCAGCAAAACCGCTAAACTCAACAACTTCCTGCCCCTCAGCACAAAGCAATAACTGTTTAACCCGCAGGCACGGCAAAAAAATATATGCAAGAAAGATTAAGGCTGTGAGAAACAAAACCTTTACCACCGAAAAAAGACCAGCAGCATGCTAACAAAATTTTAACTAAAAAATTAGTTGTATAACTAAAAAATTAGTTTTAAGTTTGACTAAGAAATTAGTCATACAAGACTAATCATTTTTTACAGCAATTAAACAACTGGCAATATGAAGACATTAACCAAGGCTGAAGAGCAGGTAATGCAGGTGTTATGGAAGCTTGAAGAAGGTTTTTTAAAAGACATTGTTGAAGCAATGCCCAACCCTAAACCCCATAGTAACACTGTTGCTACCCTGCTTAAGATAATGGTAGAAAAAAAATTTGTAGGCACAGAGACATACGGCCGTATGCACTTGTACAAGCCTATGATAACCAAGGAAGGGTACTTTAAAAATACGGTAAACGGCCTTGTAAAAGGATATTTTGGCGGCAACTTTACCAAGGCAGTATCGTTTTTAGTAGAAGAAAACAAGATAAGCGTTGAGGACCTGGAAGTATTATTAAAACAATTAAAAAACAAATAAACCCCCAGCGGTATGCAACTATTAGCTGTTTACTTTTTAAAAGTAATTGCCTGCAGCGGCTTATTGCTGCTGTATTACAGGCTTACGCTGCGTAACGAGCGCTTTCACTACTACAACCGTTTTTACCTGCTTATAACAGTGGCTGCAAGTATTTTACTGCCATTACTTAATATTAACTGGTTTACCATAAACAGTAGCAATACCAGCGCTATAGCATTACTGAATGTAATATATGTTCAGCAAGACCAGGTGGCTGTACACGATGGAGGCAGTAGTTTTAATATTAACTGGCAGCAAGTATCTTTATTATTATATGCTGGTATAAGCATAGCGCTGCTGGCCTTGCTTGTTTGGAGAATACAGAAAATTTATGTTTACAAAAAGCAGTATTCAGCAACCAGCATGGGTGCGGTTGACTTTATTAATACAGATTTGCCCCAGGCGCCATTCTCATTCCTGCAAAACCTCTTCTGGCGCAACGATATTGATTTGAATGAAACCACAGGCCGCCAAATACTGCAGCATGAGCTTACCCATATAAAACAAAAACATACCTGGGATAAACTGTTGATGCAGGTAATACTCTCCATATTCTGGATTAACCCGTTTTACTGGTTTATCCGAAAAGAGTTGTTTATGCTGCATGAATTTATTGCAGACGAAAAAGCCATTGAAAATAACGATGGCGCCGCTTTTGCCGCGATGCTTCTTACCTCGCAGTATGGAAAAAGCATTTTTTCCCCCGCCCAATCATTTGCTTACTCACCAATAAAAAGACGATTGTATATGCTTACCAACCTTACCAAACCCAAATACAGCTATGCACGGCGCATTATGCTGCTGCCACTGCTTGCCGTGGTTTTACTGTTGTTTGCCTTCAGGCTAAAAAGCGATGCTGCTAAAAACAACCTGCCATCCGTTATTTTAAACACGCCTGCCGCTTTTACAGTAATAATAGATGCAGGGCATGGCGGAACTGATGCCGGCATGAAAGTAAAAAGTATTTATGAGAAAGACGTTACACTTGCGATTGCAAAAAAAATAAAAGAACTCGCACCAAAATATAATGTGGACGTTATTTTAACCCGTGAAGGAAATGCTGACGTGAGTGAACAGGAAAGGGTTAATATCGCGGCTTCACAACAGGCTGCCGCCTTCCTATCCCTGCACATGGACTATAACCGCAGCAATACTACAAGTCAACCAGGCATTACTGCTTTTATAGCCAACACAAATAACCGGTTTACCGAAAGCCGCCTGTTGGGCTCAGCTATATTACACAACCTTTCTGCAAACTTTAAGGTAAGCACTACTCTAAAACAGCAAAAAAAACCTGTGCAGGTGTTAAAAGACAACCCGCTTCCCGCAGTGTTATTGCAGTGTGGCTATATGGACGACCCTACGGATATTGCAAACGTTACAGATGATGCGAAGCTTACAAAAGTGGCAGGCGATATACTGGAGGGCATAGCCTCGTTTGCTAATTATAATGGCAATGCCACCTCCGGTTTAAGCCCGGTAATAAACGGGGACGTTTACGCCGGTGGCGGAAAAGATACCACACCTAAATTACAAAGCATAGTTATTGAAGGAGCAAAAGATACTACGAGGTCGTTATCAAAAGTGTTGGTGATTGTGGATAACAAAGAGGTGCCCTTCTCAACATTACAAACTTTAAACCCGGATGACATAGAAGTCATGAGAGTGCTTAAAAACGAAAGTGGGGTTGATAAGTATGGTTCAAAAGCCGCAAACGGGGTATTGGAAATATATACAAAAAAAGGAGGCCTTGCTACACACGATAAAACGCTGGAGGAGGTAACGGTGGTAGGGCATAAGCTGCAAAAGGGAACTGCTGAAGGCTTGGCTGTAAAAGATGGGATTGTAATAAAAAGTGCAGCGCCATCAAAAGATAATCATTTAATGTTAACGTCAGGGGATGTTACAATTGTGGCAGATACTTTCATTGTTGCCCCAACATTAACATTATTCAAAACCAACAATTCAGATACGGAACATTATGAAAAAGTGTTTCTTTCTGCTATGCAACCGCCAAGTTTTCCCGGCGGGATAACCGGATGGGAAAAATACCTGCAAAGACAGCTAAAGGCATCTATTGTAAGCGATAAAGGAGGCCCTCCCGGCAAATACGTTGCAACAGTTTCGTTTATGGTAGATGAGAATGGCAATCTTTCCGATTTCAAAATTATAAAAGACCCTGGTTATGGCACAGGTGCGGAAGCATTAAGAGTTATAAAAAATGGGCCCAAATGGGTACCGGCCACTCAAAATGGAAAACCGGTTAAAGCTATGCAGCAGCAAAGTGTTACCTGGGTGGTTACTGAATAAAAACCAACTGCTCTATTGCGCGTTAGTAATTAACCCCGGCCTTTTATGACCGGGGTTTGCTGTAAGTACCCGAATGCCTTTACTTTGCAACATGGTAATTAAAAAAGCAGCGTATATAATTTCCAGCCCCTCGGTAGACAAGTGCCCCAGGCCTGACCGACCGGAATATGCTTTTATAGGCAGGAGCAATGTTGGTAAATCGTCACTTATAAATATGCTGTGCAACAACCAAAAGCTGGCCAAAACTTCTATTTCGCCGGGTAAAACTCAAAGCATTAATCATTTTTCTATAGAAAGCACGGGCGCTGGTAAAAAGGTGCCGAGCCATTGGTATCTTGTTGACCTGCCGGGATACGGATATGCAAAAACCGCCCAAACAACCCGCAAGGCATGGACAAAAATGATTGAAGATTACCTGCGCAAGCGGGAAACCCTGTTAAACGTATTTGTATTAATTGACAGCAGGCATAGCCCCCAGAAAATAGACCTGGAATTTGTAAATGAGCTGGGTAGCTGGCAGGTACCTTTTGTATTAGTGTTTACCAAAGCAGACAAAGAGAAGCCCGGTGCAGTGCAACGGCATGTAAAAGAATTTTTGGATGAGATGCTTAAAACATGGCAGTTTTTGCCTCAAAGCTTTATAACCAGCGCTGCCACCAAACAGGGGCGTGAAGAAATATTAGGACTTATTGAAGATAAGAATGAAGCGGCGAAAATACTTAGATAATAGATGTGCAGGTAACACCATTATTTTATCTCCTGCTGGCAATCAACAGGTTCATATCAGTGTATTTAAGATCAAACCGCTGGCTGATATAAAAATTAGTAAGGTGCCCCTTGTACAGGTAAATACCATGCCGCATATTAATATTTTCCCAAAGCATACTGTCAATGCCGCCTGCATCGCTTACATCAAGCAATAAAGGCATTAATACATTGCTTATAGCATGGCTTGCAGTACGGGCAAACCCGCTGGGTATATTAGGTACGCAATAATGTATTATCCCATGTTTTTCAAACGTGGGGTGTTCATGGGTAGTAATTTCGCTGGTTTCAAAACACCCGCCGCGGTCAATACTTACGTCAATAATAACACTGCCGGGCCGCATGGACATCACCATGTCTTCTGTAACTACAATTGGGCTGCGGCCGTTTTCACTGCTAAGGGCGCCTACCGCTACCTCGCATGTTTTCAACTGTTTGCTTAATATTTTCGGCTCTATTACGCTTGTCCACACACGTACGCCAAGATTATTCTGCAGCCGCTTAAGGCGGTAAACATTGTTATCAAATACTTTTACTGAAGCCCCCATGGCCAAAGCGGTACGCGTGGCAAATTCGCCCACTACCCCTGCACCAATTATTATAACCTTTGTAGGCGGTATACCACTTATGCCGCCAAGTAAAACCCCTTTGCCCTTGTTGGCACTGCTGAGAAACTGGCCGGCCAGCAACATTACAGCACTACCAGCAATTTCGCTCATACTGCGCACAATGGGAAAGGTGCCGCTATCATCTTTTAAATTTTCAAAGCCCAGGGCTGTTATTTTTTTGGTCATCATCTTTTCAATAAACTCTTTTTTGAGAATAGAAAGATGTATAGGAGAGATGATAGTTTGGTTCATTTGAAGGTGCGGAAGGTCTTCATCCACCACGGGCGCACTTTTTATAAGCACAGGCGCCTTATATACTTCGGCTTTATTGTGGGCTATGCGCGCGCCAGCCTCGCTGAAATCGGTATCCTCGTATTTGCTCCCTTCGCCCGCTTTTGTTTCAACAACTACTTCGTGCCCGTTGTTAACCAGCACGGCCACAGCTTCCGGTATAAGTGCCACCCTGTTTTCCTGGAAAGCGGTTTCCTTAGGTATGCCAATATGCAGCTTTGCACCCTGGGGTTTAATATCAAGTGTTTCTTCAAGCGCTTCGTAACTAAAGTCTGGTTTTAACGTTGTTTTGGAAGAAGCCATAGCAATGTTTCTATATTAAAATTACTCTTTTCTTTTCAAGAATTGTTTACATTGTTAGGATAGTCGCAATTTACAGGCCTTAAAATATTGCCAACATGCAAATTATTGCAGCATGCTGCAACCGGTTAATTTTTTGTAAGGTTGTGCGCAGCGGTTTGCAACTGTCTAACTTTATCATCAATAGCTTGTATGGTAATCCATAAAGTATCAGCGGGCAAAAGGCCTTCTGCTTTTGCAGGCCATTCAACAAGGCAAAGTTTACCGCTGTACAGGCAGTCCTCAATACCGGCCTGTACAGCCTCTTCTTCATCTTTCATCCTGTACCAGTCCATGTGATAAATAGTACCCGTTACAGGACTGCTATATTCGTTAATAATAGCAAAGGTTGGGCTGCTTATAGCGCCCGTTACCCCCAGCACCTGCCCGCAAAGGGCATGTATAAAAGTGGTTTTGCCGGCCCCCATTTCACCCTTAAATGCCCAAACCTTATACGACCCGGCTTCATTCCACAGTTGCCGGGCTATCCCGTTAATTTCGCTCAATGTATAGGTAACATTCATAGCGCAAAGATATTCCCCCGTTCGTAAGAAGGTATCATTATAGCGGCGTTACCTTTGAAATGATTACCCACTATGCGGCTATCTATAAAAAATATGGTATGCAACCGTTGCAAAATGGCGGTAGAAACAGTGCTTGAAAAAGAGGGCCTGCATCCTGTTACTATAGACTTAGGGGTAGCCGAAATACAGGAACAACTTACAAAGGAGCAGGCTAACCGGCTGAATACCGCTCTGAAACATCTTGGCTTTGAGTTAGCCGATAACCGTAAAACCGCCCTGGTTGAAAAAATAAAAAACCTGCTGGTTGAACATATTTACCAGGATGGCGAACCGGGCAATATTAACCTCTCAGCTTTTTTACCGCAACACCTGCACCATGATTACTCTTATTTAAGCAATCTTTTTTCTGAATTGGAAGGCACTACCATTGAGAAATATTTTATAAGCCTGAAGATTGAAAAAGTAAAAGAATTGCTGGTTTATGATGAGTTTTCGCTATCAGAAATAGCCGAAAAACTTGGATACAGCAGTGTGGCACACCTGTCAGGCCAGTTTAAAAAGGTAACCGGCCTTACACCATCTTTTTATAAAACACTTAAGCAGAGCAGGCGCAGAAATATTGATGAACTGTAAATTGTATAAATCATTTCCAAAATTGTATAATAGCTGTGGAAGGTGGTACAGGTAACTTTGCGGCAGGAAGTTTAAACCAAGAGACAACATGGAAACGGTAAACTGGAAAGTAAAAGGGATGAGTTGCACCAATTGTGCGTTAACCATTCACAAATACCTTGAAGGCAAGGGAATGCAAGATGTGAAGGTTAATTTTATTGGTGGTGATGTGAGTTTTAATAACAATGCCGGCATAAGCAACAGCGATATTGAAAAAGGTATTGATAAACTCGGCTATCATGTAGTGCACGATGAACACCACCATGGGAATGGCGGGAAAAAAGGGAAATTCCTGTCTAACCATTTACATCGGTTTTTATTTTGCGCTGTTTTTACCATACCGCTGTTATTGCACATGGCGGGCCTGCATATAATGTGGCTAATGAGCCCTTATGTACAATTAGCGCTAACCCTGCCTGTATTTGTAACAGGCATGGTATTTTTTGGTCCCAGTGCCTTGAGAAGCCTGTTGAAAGGGGTACCTAATATGAACGTGCTGATAGTGGTTGGAGCACTGGCATCATTTGGGTACAGCCTTTACGGCACCTTAACCGGTAACCCTGCCCATTTTATGTTTTATGAAACCACCGCCACTATTGTCACCCTTATTTTCCTGGGTAACTGGATGGAAGACAAGGCCGTTGAAACCACCCAGGCCTCCCTTAAAAAGCTGGCAGTAACACAAAAGGTGATGGCTAACATGATTGCTTACGACGACCAGCACCAGGAGCATATTTTTCCCGTTGAGAGTACTGACCTGCGCACGGGCGATATTATTTTAATTAAAAACGGGGATTATGTGCCGATGGACTGTAAGATACTTGATGGCGAGGCAAGCGTAAATGAATCAATTCTTACAGGAGAAAGCGTGCCTGTTGAAAAAAAAGTAAACGACCAGTTAATTGGGGGCAGCATTGTAGCCAACGGCATGGTAAAAGCTTATGTTACAGCGGTGGGCGAAAATACCGTAATGAGCCATATTTTAAAAATGGTGCGTGATGCGCAATCAGAAAAGCCGCCAATACAGCAACTGGCAGACAGGATAAGCGCCATTTTTGTGCCGGTAGTAGTGGGTATTGCAGCCATTACCTTTATGGCAAATTATTTTATAGCAGGTACAGGCGCCGGTGAGAGTTTGTTACGCAGTGTTGCGGTATTGGTTATTTCCTGCCCCTGTGCTATGGGGCTTGCCACACCTGCGGCTATTGCCGTTGGGCTGGGCAGGGCGGCCCGCAATGGAGTATTGTTTAAAAATGCCCGCAGTCTTGAAGTGTTTAAAAATATAAAACAGGTAGTATTTGATAAAACGGGTACACTTACAACAGGCAAGTTTATTGTGTCGGGTTTTTATGTACAGGATAACACAATAACACAAGATGAATTTAAACGGCTGGTGTACTCGCTTGAAAGATATTCAAACCACCCTATAGCCAGGAGCATAATTAAAGAGTGGAAGACAAAAGAAACCGTTAGCTGGAGCAGCTTTGAGGAAATAAAGGGGCAGGGTATTAAAGCTGTTGATAAACAGGGTAATACTTTTTTTGCAGGCAGTTATATTGTTGCCGAAGCGCTTACCACGGACGCCGGGCATAACGTTTACATAGTAAAAAATAACACACTGCTTGGCTGGGTTGATGTAGCAGATGAGCTAAGGCAAGAGGCAAAGCCAGTAGTAGTTATGCTGCAAAAAGCAGGAATAAAAACAATTTTGCTGAGTGGCGACAGGAAAGAAAAATGCGAAGCCGTTGCAAAAGAACTTGGTATTGACGAAGTGATTGCACAACAAAACCCCGCTGAAAAACTTGAAAGAATTGCTGCCTTAAGTAAGCTGCAACCTACCGCTATGGTTGGTGATGGCATTAACGATGCCCCGGCCCTTGCAAAGGCAACAGTGGGTATATCGCTCAGCGATGCATCGCACATAGCTATGCAAAGTGCACAGGTAGTGCTTATGAACTTCGGGTTACAGCATTTGCCGCTTGCGCTGGGGCTGGGCAAGCATACATACACTACCGTAAAACAAAACTTATTTTGGGCGTTTGCGTATAATGTAATAGCCATACCTGTGGCAGCATTGGGCTTTTTAAGCCCCGGTATTGCCGCTTTAGCCATGGGCTTTAGTGATGTGGTACTGGCAGTTAACTCGGTTAGATTGAACAGGAAAAAGGTGTCGTAAATAATAGTTTCAACTACAGGCCAGCTTCTCAAAGTTGCATTGAAGTATTTAATTTGCACCTCTATGCCATCACCACTTTCCATTCTCCTGCAATACTGGCAGTACCACGCATTTCGCCCGCAGCAGCAGCAGATTATTGAGGATGTTCTGCAGGGCAGGGATGTACTGGCTATTATGCCTACAGGCGGTGGCAAGTCAATTTGTTACCAGGTGCCTGCCATACTGTTAGACGGTGTTTGTATTGTGATAAGCCCGCTTATTGCCCTGATGAAAGACCAGGTGGATAACCTTAACAGGCGTGGCATACCGGCCGCTGCGGTACACAGCGGTCTTACGTATTACGAAATAACCAAACTATTACAGGATACCATAGCCGGCGCCTATAAACTTTTGTATGTATCGCCGGAACGGTTACAGGCCGAAACGTTTAATGCATTTGCGGCAGAAATGACTGTAAGCTTCATTGCGGTGGATGAGGCGCATTGCATATCCCAGTGGGGGTACGATTTCAGGCCAAGCTACCTGCGTATTGCCGGTTTAAGAGAATTACTGCCTCATGTGCCTGTGCTGGCGGTAACAGCTTCTGCAACACCGGCAGTAGAAGCTGATATTATTGAGAAGCTGCGGCTGGAGGATTTTGCAGTAATAAGGCAGTCTTTTGAACGGCCTAATCTTTCTTTCAGTGTTTTTAAAGTTGACAGCAAAATAAACAAGCTGCAGGAAATACTAACCAATGTTGCCGGCAGCAGCATTGTGTATTGCAGGAACAGGAAAACCACCAAACAAGTGGCTGAATTACTGCAACTACAAGGTATAAAGACAAGTTATTACCATGCCGGGTTAACCCAGAAAGAGCGCACTGAAAGGCAGGAAGCGTGGATACAAGACGAAATAAGGGTGATGGCCTGCACTAATGCATTTGGGTTGGGTATTGATAAGCCAGGTGTAAGAACAGTGGTACACTATGACGTACCTGATTGCCCCGAAAATTATTACCAGGAAGCAGGCCGCGCAGGCAGGGATGGCAAAAAAGCCTACGCAGTATTATTGTATCACAGTGAAGACATACAATACCTGGAAGCCTTGCCGGATACACGGTTTCCTTCCATATACGACATACGCAAGGTGTACCAGGCTTTGGCTGATTTTTTGCAAATACCCGCAGGCATTGGGGAGGGCAATTACTATGATTTTGATTTAGGCGAATTTGTCCGCAATTTCCGGTTAGATACACACCTTGTAATTAATAGTTTAAAAGTACTTGAGCAGGAGGGGCATCTTGCGTTTAGCGAAAATATTTTCTTACCTGCATCGGTAGTTTTTTCTGTACCGAGAGGTGCGCTTCATGCTTTTGAACAAAGCCACCCGCAATTAGAACCATTAATAAAATGTCTGCTACGCACTTATGAGGGCATTTATGATAACAGGGTATCTGTTAACGAGAACCTGGTGGCAAAACTTATTCGCAAACCGGCAGAGACTGTTAAAGCCGGCCTGCAGCAGTTACATGCGCTGGGTATTATAGAATACAGGCCACAAAAGGAAACTCCACAAATACATTACCTGCTTAACCGCGCCCCGGCAGCATTTTTATATATTGATAATGCAGCCTACCTGCAGCGCAAGCATGAATTTGAAGAACGCGTAAAAGCCATGCTGCAATACGTGCAAATGCCCGGCGAATGCCGCGCTAAATATATAGCCCGTTATTTTGGGGATATGCAGGCCAAAGACTGCGGAATTTGCGACAACTGCCTGCGGCAGAAAAATGCAGGAATAAAAAAAGATGAATTTGCTCAAATTGAAGGGGTAATTATGCAGGCAACTGCCGCTGGAAAAATTACAGTACCCGTTTTGTTTGTAAAACTGAAGGGTTATCCTGTTGAAAAATGCTGGAAAGTAATAGAATACCTGCAATCTGAACGCAAAATCATAGCAGACAGCCTGGGGCATTTATATCAGCCGTGACAGACTAATCGCTATTTTTTTCTTGCTGCTATTAATACACCAATACCCCCGGCAATGGCAACTGCACCCGCATATATGGGCCATCCTATGGAGTGATTTTCTTTTTTGTCAACCTGTATAGGCCCGGCATCCACAACTTTTTTAGTAGTAGTAAAATTAACCTGTGTAAATATCATCATCACTATACCCAGTACTATTAATAAAACGCCAAATATCTTCATAACTCATTATTTTGTATCTGAGAATACTTTTTCAATTGTGTGCATAAAACCTGACACCGGCCCATCCATCTTGTTAGTGCGGTCATCAAGCGTTTCATCATCCAGTAATTTACCTATTTGCAGCGATGCAGGCAGGTAATGCAAAATATTATCCCTTTGCGCCTTCATAAAATTACTTACGGCTACCGGGTTGGTGCTTTTAACCTCAGTATGTAACTGCTGTAATGCTGTAACAGCTACCTGCTGCATAGCCAGCTTA
>DASZUX010000072.1:0-3911 GCA_035547455.1 Chitinophagaceae bacterium | reverse complement strand
TCTGTAAGTTATTCTACAAACAAAGCAGGCTTATTGGCAAAAATGCCAGCCATATACACGGCCATATTCACGAATCGCTCTCCGCAGAGGAAAAGGGAAAGATGGTTGAGGCGCTGTCGGCAAATAATTAGCCGCGTATTTTTTTCTTCATATTGCATACTTCGCTTAATTTCAGCAGCAATACTCACACATTATTTTTGTTACATTAGAAAATTTACAATGCTGCCATGCGGTATGAAATGATGCCGCGCAAACCTTTACCAAAGCCGGAGCGGTTTGTGTTTTATACGGATTTGCCGTTGTAGGTAAGTAGCTTATTTATTAATAAAATATGTACTGTCAGTAGGCTGCCGGGCTATTATTCCTAAGCACCATGCCGTTTCTTGCGCCGGTGTGTTTGCCATCCTGCAAGGTAAGCTGCCCGTTTACAAACACATATTTAAAGCCGGTGGAGTACTGGTGCGGCTTTTGGTACGTGGCTAAATCTTTTACCGTGTTTTCATCAAATACCACTACATCGGCAGCAAAGCCCGGCCTTAACAAACCCCGGTTGGTAAAATGAAACTTTTGCGCAGGCAGAGATGTCATCCTGCGTATGGCTTCTTCCAGCAGGAGTACCTTTTCTTCTCTTACATATTTACCCAGTACCCTTGCATTGGCGCCATACCCGCGCGGGTGCGGCATACCTGCGTTAAAAAGGCGTATGCCGGCATCGCGGCCAAACATATCGTAAGGGTACTGCATTATGTATTTTACATCCTCCTCGCTCATGCCGTGAAACACCATGCCTGCATTGTCTTTCATCAGCATGTCAATCACCGTTTGGGCTTCGGCGGCAGCCGTGTGCTTTCTTTTCATCAGCAGGTTTATTGCTTCTATGCTTTTGCCGTTAAATACGGTGTCTGGTTTATAATAGGCTACTACCGCGTAGCTAAAATGTTTTAGCCTCCTGTTGTGCAGGTGGGCCAGCATATCTTTAATAACTCCTTTTCTTATTGCTGCATTGCTTAATCTTGCCCGCATGGAGTCTTTGCTGTCTGCCAGCACCCAATCGGGCAATAAGGTCCGCAGCGAAGTGCTGCTGGCGGTATAAGGGTATTGGTCAATGGTAACATCCAACCCTTCCTGCCGGGCTTTTATAATCATTGCCAGTGTTTGCCTGCTGCGGCCCCAGTTGTTTTGGCCGCCTACTTTAAAATGCGAAATTTCTACCGGTATGTTTGCCTGCCTGCCAATGTTTAAAGCTTCGTTTATAGCCTGTGTAACGCTATCGCCCTCGCTGCGCATGTGTGTGGCATACACACCATTGTATTTGGCTGCTTCTTTTGCAAGGGCAACAACTTCAGGCGTTTTGGCATAAGTGCCCGGCAGGTATATAAGCCCTGTGGAAAAACCTGCTGCGCCATCCTGCATAGCTTTGTCAACAATGGCTTTCATCTGCTCCAGCTCTGCGGCGGTAGGGTCGCGGTTGGCATCGCCCATTACGGCCTCCCGCACATCGTTATGGCCTATCAGCGAGGCTACATTGATGGAAATATGCAGGCTGTCGAGCATGGAAAAATATTTGCCAATGTCAACCTTAGAGGTGCCGCAGTTGCCGGTAATTACGGTGGTTACCCCATCTGCAATAAAATTATTTGCAAAAGGGTTTTTTACTTCGTCGCCTTCAATATGCGTGTGCACATCAATAAAACCGGGGGCTATTATAAGGCCTGTTGCATCAAGCACCTGCTTTGCCGGCATTACGGAAAGGTTGCCCGTTTTATATATTTTACCGTCTTTTATCGCTACATCGCCATAGTACCAGGGGTTGCCGGTACCATCTATTATTTTGCCGTGGCGAAGAATGATGTCGGCAGTGTCCTGCGCAGCCAGTTTGCCGCATATCAATATCAACAGGAATAAAATATGTTTCATGGCATTAAGGTAATCAATGTAATACTGCCAAACAGCATAGTCTCAAAATCAGCATTCTTTATTGTTGCGCCGGTTTTCATTACAAAATCAACATGCACCGGCAGCATTACATCTTCAGCACATCCCCCTTTAACGGCAACAATATAGTTAAGAAAACTATAATTTTAATAACCCCATGCAATTGGCACTTGTTTTGCCCGTCTACAGCCAATAAATGATTTGACATGAAGAACAATTTTACGATTTCATTGAATGGAAGTAGGGTATTTGTTGACCTGCGTGAAGATACACCCGGTAACCCCGTGTATGTATTGCACTCCCCCAGGAAAAGGCGTGAAATAGTGTACCACATAGACGAGAGCGGTGTTGAGCACTGGGAAGAAAAAGGCAAGGGCGAAACCGCTTACTCATTACAGGTAGGCCCCCTGCTTGAAATGGCCATGTACCAGCACAGCAGCCATTGGGGTGTGTAGGGGGAGAAAGTTAACGGGGATAGCCTGCTAACTTTCATGCACTTAAGCTTATTTTGTTATGCCCTCTATCTCTTTCATCTTGTCCCCTTGTAGTAATTTGTTGTCTCTTAATGTCTTATTGCCCACATAACTATCGCCCATTTACAACTCCCACCCGTAATCCTTTTCATCCAGCTCATCTGCAATGGGTGTTCCATTAGCGTTTAATGCTTTGCCGGTAACCGGGCAGCGGGTAAATAGTATGTCGGCAAGGTCCTGGTCGTTACGGGGCTGGTGGCGCAGGCGGTGCTCAACCATATTGCTTACGGTAAACTGGCCGGGTATGCTGCGGCGTATGGTGTTTACACGGTTGCACCACTCAGTATAGCAGGTTATTTTTTTGGCATGGTTGTAATACCCATAATCCGGGTAAAAGGTAACCTTGCGGCCTGCCAGTGCGCTGTACACGCTGCGCTGCCGCCATTTGCAGCCATTGGCCCCGCCGGTGGCCAGCCAGGTGTAGTGCGGCATAAGTATGCTGCATATAACGGCTGTTTTTTCACTCTCCACAACATTTACTGCTTTAAGGCCAAAATGCGGGCTTAACAGGTGCTGCCCAAAAAATATTTGCTGCAAATTAAGGTTGCTGTTGCCCATTAGTTTTTTTACAGCCGGTTGTACGCTAAGGCAGGGCATATACTGCCCGCCGTGGTTGCGCAGGCCGGTATTGTGCTGCAATGCCTCAGCCTCTTTTATGCGTTTGCCGGTGGTGGCATTATACGCTACAATTTTACCGCTGCGTACAAAGCCCCGCTCGTCTGCCTGCCAAAAAATGCAGGCGAGGCCACCGGCTAACTTGCTGCGGCCTATACAGTATGCCTCTGCCGTTTTAAGCGCCACCAGCGGGTTAAACAACGTGCCTATGTACTGCACAAAGCTTGTATGTTCAACACCGGTTAGGGTAGGCGTTACATATTGCAGGGGTATAAAATCGGGCTCACGGGTATCTTCATCCTGCGTTGTGCCGGTGTATGTGTTTTGCTGCGGGTTAACTTCAGCAAAGTATTGTTTGGGCGGGCAGTGGTAGGCGCAGCGGTTTTCACGGTCGCAGCGGCCTACATGGTCGGGCAGGTAGTTTTTATCCGTGTCCATATAGCGCACAAGGCTTTTATGGCCGCATTGCGGGCAGCGAAACTTTTTGCTGGATTTATCAAGAGAATATTTGTAGGCCATGGCTGATTATAGATTTAGGTTGCAGATTTTAGGTTGCATTAAGCGGGTGCTTATTTTGTTGTTGCCCGTATTAACAGGGCAGGTAATTTTTACATAATATTTTGCAGCAGGAAAAATGACGCGTAAAATAGTCTAACACCTTCTTCTTTCTTTTCTTGAAAAAAGAAAGAAGCAAAGAAATTCAAGGCCGACCCGACCGCACAGCGCGTTCGGCCGTGCCAACGCCTCCCCAGGTGTAACAGCGCATGTGTTTACTTTTTGTTACGCTGCCTGGTACTGCATATCTCTCACGCTCATTCTTTTTAGCTG
>DASZUX010000071.1:0-2762 GCA_035547455.1 Chitinophagaceae bacterium | reverse complement strand
ATTTAAATATTTAAGAAGCAGCTTTAGTTATTTGATATGCTTCTTTAGTCCAAACCATAAAAAACCAAGGCTTAGCACGTTAAAGTTCTCACGCTTACTTAAAAGTTTGCAGCCTTTATTCTACCGTCATATAGCCTTTTTGTCAGGTTGAGCATGTTTCTTCGTCATAAATAACATAAGTGGATAAGTCAAAATGGTATATTCCTGGTTTTGGATGTAATTTTGATGTTTCTACATATATTTTTAAAAATTAAACATATAAACTATGGCTTTAGAATTCACTGATGCAAACTTTCAGACTTCAGTTTTAGAAAGCGATAAATTAACTATTGTTGACTTTTGGGCTGAATGGTGCGGACCCTGCCGCGCTATAGGGCCTGTAATTGAGGAGTTATCAAAAGAGTACAATGGTAAGGTAAATATAGGCAAATTGAATGTTGACCATAATCCCAATGTAAGCATAAATTACGGTATTACTTCAATACCCGCTATATTGTTTATTAAAGGCGGCAAAGTGGTTGATAAGCAAATTGGCGCCGCCCCCAAGGTGGTGCTTGAAAAAAAGATACAGGCACACATTTAAGCTTAATTAGTTACCAATAAAAACTGCCGCGGCCAAAAAACTGCGGCAGTTTTATTTTAAGCCCTGGCAGGTAATAAAATTTAACCCGGCAAACCAATATTACTTGTTAACCCGGGTAAACGCATTAAAATATTTAAAAGTTTTGCCTTGCTTTATCAGCCGTAAACATATTTGGCGGGTAAAACAAAATACACATACGGTCACAAGGCGTTCCTGTGGGCGCGCTTCATGTTTGCATGCTTGTATTCTACTCACTAATAACCCGCTGGATATAAGGAAAGCCTTTTGCCCGCAGCAAATTGAGGCTGTTGTTTTTTAATGCGTTTGTCCTCACTTGTTAATGCGTAAATAGCAAACATCTTGTTATCTTTAGTCATTCATCAAAAAAAACTCTTCTATGCGCCAAAACCTCTCTGCTGCAGCATGTATAGTGCTTTGCCTGCCATTATTATTCGCAGCATGCAGCCAGCCTGCCAATTCAGGCACATCAACAAACGATTCCACCGCTGCAACGGCAAAATACGGCGGTTACGAAAGCCCTGTAAAATGGGGCGAACACCTGGTTAAAATAGGGGGATGTAACGATTGCCACACGCCAAAAAAAATGGGGCCGCGCGGGCCGGAAATTGATACCACCCTTATGCTCTCCGGTCACCCGGCTCAAATGCCTGCACCCGATATTGACCGGAAAATGGTAGAAGCAAAAGGCCTTGGCGTAACCAATACTGAAACAGCCTGGGTAGGCCCATGGGGCATTAGCTTTGCAGCTAATATAACCCCCGATTCAAGCGGTATCGGAACCTGGAGCGAAGAACAGTGGATGAAGTGCGTAAAAGAAGGTAAATACATGGGGCTTGACAATACCCGTCCTATTATGCCACCTATGCCTATTAGCAGCACCTCAAACATGACGGACGACGAGCTAAAGGCTATTTTCGCTTATCTTAAATCAATTAAGCCAATTCATAACGTTGTACCGGCTTACATGCCGCCTGTTATGGCTATGAAGCATTAATTGTTTACAGCAATTTAAAAAAAGCAGCGGCGTTTATTATGCCGCTGCTTTTTTGCTTATTTCACACCCGCTGCCGCAGCTTTCACATCAGCAGGCCACGGGGCAAAGCAGGCTTCGCAGTTTTGTGCTAAATTTAAAATTATGAAGAAAACATTCACATGTTTAATTACACTGCTAAGTGCTTTTACACTTTGCAATGCACAAAAAAACGGTGAGGGGGTAGTGCTTAACAATTACTCTACTTCCTACGCAGCTAAATCTAATACTGAACCTTTTGTGCTTACCGCTATACCTTATGGCGGTATGTATAATATGTTCCAGGAAAACACCCCGCTGGACCTGTCGGTATCAACCTCTGATTTCAGGTACAGGGCACAAACGGAAAACTACAGGGAGCTGGATACCTATGACTCATCTGAAGTATATTTTTACGTGCCCAATGTTTTTGCCCGAAATGCAGCGCAATATGAATACAGGGTTATGAAAAACCAAAAGGAAATAATAACCGGCTGGAGCAGCATAACACATTTTACCAAAGGCAATTTACAGGTTGAAGATTTTAAAAAAAATTTCGCATCACTTGGTGGTTATAAAACAACATGGAATAACTATATTACTGTTGAATTAAGAAAGAAAGGCACTTCCAAAATACTTTCTGCCGCGCTTGTTTACTGGAAACAGGTAAAGCCGGCCATATCTGCCATCTATCCTTCCAGCCAGCTTAATAATTTTCTTATCAGGTTAAAAAGGCCGTGGGACGGAAAAGCGGATAAAGAAAATGCCGGGTGGCAGAAAAACCACATGATAAACAACATGCTGGTGCTGCAGGCGCCTGAAAGCAGTTTGATTTTTTACCTGGATGCTGACATTTATAAACGGGATGCGCTGGAATACCAGCTTGAACAGGATGGGAAGATAATTAAACCCTGGCAGCCAAACGATTTTGACAATGGTATAATATGGCTGAACAACCTTTCGCCCGGCGAGTTTATATTGCGTATGCGGTTTAGCGGGCAGCGGCATAATGTAACCAGCTATCCATTTAAAATAAAGCCGGAATGGCACCAAACAACATTTTTTAAAATTATTGCAGGCGGCTTAATAGCCGCCTTCTTCAGTTTTATTATTGTGCTGTTAGCACTTGGCCGGCAAAAAAGAAGAACT
>DASZUX010000070.1:0-2318 GCA_035547455.1 Chitinophagaceae bacterium | reverse complement strand
AAGAGCCGTTTTTGTTGACATTTAAACAAATTTAAACAAGCGACTTTGAACAAAAGCAGGGTTGTAATGTTATTTTTGCACCTTTTAACAGGTTTGCCATCTTAAAAAAATGTTCGGGGTTGGTGTAAAACAGCCTTTTGTGGCAAAAGTGTAATGCCCACTGAAAATAAAAGAAACAATGAATTTAAAATCTTTACTCGCCAGGCCCTTTGCCAATTTTATTTACAATAAAATTAAAAAGGGAATGAGTACGGCAGTGGAAGACCAGGAGGCCATTTTTAAGGACCTGGTAAAAACGGCAAAAAATACACAGTTTGGCAAGGAACACGGCTTTACGGATATTGAAAGCTACGAGCAGTTTAAAAAGCAGGTACCCATAAGAGATTACGAACAGTTTAAGCCTTATATTGAAAAAATAAAGCACGGAAGCCATAATGTATTATGGAAGGGTCAACCCATTTACTTTGCTAAAACCAGCGGAACCACCAGCGGGGTTAAATATATACCTATTACAAAAGACTCCATTTCAAACCACATAAACTCCGCCCGCGATGCACTGCTGTGTTATATTGCCGAAACGGGCAAGGCCGATTTTACCGCGGGCAAAATGATATTTTTAAGCGGTTCGCCGGTGTTAGACAGGATGGGTGGCGTACCTACAGGCAGGCTAAGCGGCATTGTTAACCACCACGTGCCCAAATACCTTCGCAGCAACCAGTTGCCGTCGTACGAAACAAATTGTATTGAAGAGTGGGAGGAAAAGTTGGATAAAATTGTTGAGGAAACTATAAAGCAGGATATGACGCTTATAAGCGGCATACCGCCTTGGATGCAGATGTATTTTGACCGGCTGATTGAAAAAAGCGGTAAAAAAGTTGGCGATTTGTTCCCGGGTTTTAGTGTTATGGTGCAGGGAGGTGTAAATTTTGAGCCCTACAAGGCCAAACTATATGAAAGCATTGGGCGCAAAGTGGACTGCATTGAGCTTTTTCCGGCCAGCGAAGGCTTTTTTGCCTTCCAGGACAGCCAGAACGAGCCAGGTCTTTTGCTGAACACCAATTCAGGAATATTTTTTGAATTTGTGCCTGCAGCAGAAATTTTTAATGAAAATCCCACCAGGCTTAGCCTGCGGGATGTGAAAACCGGCGAAAATTATGCGTTACTGGTAAGCACAAATGCTGGCTTGTGGGCCTATAATATAGGCGATACAGTTAAGTTTTTAAGCACAAACCCTTACCGCCTTGTAGTAACGGGCAGGACGAAGCATTTTATATCAGCCTTTGGGGAACATGTAATAGCTGAAGAAGTAGAATATGCATTACTAAAAGCTGCGGAAGAAGAAGGCACCAAGATTATTGAGTTTACTGTTGCACCCAGGGTACAACAGGGCAGCGGCAAAAGCTACCACGAATGGTTTATTGAATTTGAAAATATACCCACCGATTTAGAAGCCTTCGCGGAAAAGATAGATAATAATCTGCGCGACAAAAATGTTTATTATGACGACCTGGTAAGCGGAAACATATTAAGGCGGCTGGTAATTACGCCAGTAAAGAAAAACGGGTTTATTGATTACATGAAGTCAATCGGTAAACTGGGTGGCCAAAATAAACTACCGCGCCTGAGCAATGACCGCAAAATTGCCGACGCCATAAGCGAGTACACTGTTAGCCTTGAAAACGCATAAACAGCACACAGGCTTGTAACAGCAGCGTTTAAAGCAACAGTTTCATCGGCATGCAGCAGGCTTATACCGAAAATTATATACCGGCCTTCAAATAACCACGGCTTATTTACGTTTATATAAACGGCCATGCAACAGTTGTTTAATATTAAGCACTGTTGCTTGTGGTAAAACTTTTACCTTTAATAACATTTAGCACGGCAGGTAATAGCCTGTAAAGTAATTGCAGGCATTAACAACAAAAGGTGCAAGTGGCGCTAAGCGTTGCGTGTAATGTTACCTGCGGGCATACCTAACTATTAAAAAATATTGTGTGAGGGTAATTGCGTCATCTGTAGCCTTAGTGTTTTGTGTACTGGCCTGCGTTAAAACCTCTGCACAATATCTTGAGTTTGTTGAGAACAAGGGCCAGTGGAACAGCAACATACGTTTTAAAGGCGCTTTTGCCAACGGGGCGGTAGCTATAAAACCTGACGGCGGTTTTAGGGTAATGCTTTACAATACCGATGACCTGGAAAGAATAGCCCGATACATACATGGCAAAAATGCAGTAAGCGCACAAATAAACCGGGGTGGCGAAACCACGGCAGGCCCATATAACAGCAGCGGGGCGGGCGGCAAAATGGTGTTACGC